>JBAUUA010000596.1:0-6746 GCA_049582465.1 Bradyrhizobium sp.
ATCCAGCGGCGGGAAAACCTGACCCGCTCGGCCGATGAACTGCGGATCCAGCTCGAGGACGCCAAGAGCCTGTTGGGCGAGGCTTTCGAGGAGCTGAAGAAAGTCGAGCAGTTGGACGAGCGCGACCAGGCGCGCGAGCGCGCCGAGGCGAACGCGCGGGAACAGGCCGATCTCGACAGCATCGGCCTGATGCGCGCGCGCCTCGGGGCGATCGCCTGAGGCTTTCGCTTTAACCGTCCGCCAATTGCAACATCGAAACCCGGGCCGCGAGGTCCGGGTTTTTGCTTGGCTGTGCATTCCGGCCGAATGTCCACAGGCGGGTCTCCGCGACATGGTAGCCCGGTCCGGCGCAGGGTATGGTACGACATATCGGGAATGACGCTTTGGCGTGTGCAAGAGCGATGGGGCATCGCGTTTCGGGGGAGTGAATGCTGACGCCAGCGGAGTTGGTCTGGCTGATCGCCGCGGTAGCGAAGGGGGATGAGGCTGCCTTCGAGCGCCTTTACGCCGCGACGCGGGCGAAACTCTTCGGCGTGGTGCTCCGTATCTTGCGGCGACAGGATCTCGCCGAGGAGGTCATTCAGGAAGCCTACGTCAAGATCTGGAACAGCGCCGGACAATTCAATCCCGGCCTGTCGTCGCCGATCACATGGATGGCGTCCATTGCCCGCAACCGGGCCATCGACGTGGTGCGCAAGAAAGGCGAGCTCTCGATCGAAGAGGAGCCGTCGGCCATGGAAGTGGCCGCCGACAGCCCCGATCCGCTGGCGCGCCGGGAAATGTCCGAGGAATTGAAGCGGTTGCTCGAATGTGTCGGCCGTCTGGAGCCGGACCGGCAAAAGCTCGTGCTGCTGGCCTATTACAACGGCTGGAGCCGTGAGCAACTGGCGGCAAAGTTCGAGACACCGGTGAACACGGTGAAGACCTGGCTGCGCCGCAGCATGTTGGACATCCGGGAGTGTCTTGGACTCTAGAAGATCTTGGACTTTGGACGATGGCCTACAGTGAAGACCATATCGCGCTCGCCGCGGAATATGCCCTCGGCACCCTCGATGCCGACGAGCGGGCGCAGGTCGAGTCCCTGATGTCCGTCGACGCGGACTTCCCGGCGATGGTGCGGGCGTGGGAATACCGGCTCGGTGTGTTGAACCAGATGGTCGGCTCGGTCGAGCCCAGCCCCGAGGTGTGGGACCGGATCAGAACCGCGATCGGACTTTCCGAACCGCAGGCGCCGCTGCTGCTTCCCGAGGATTCAGCGCCGCCGGCCGTGCACGCAGTCGCAGCACCTGCCATCGACACGGACCGTTCGACCGTCATCCGCCTCGCCAGGCGGGCCCGGCGCTGGCGCGCTGTCGCCAGCTTCACCACGGCGATCGCAGCCGCCCTGGTCGGGCTGATTGCGGTTGCGGCCTACCAGCCGGATTTGTTGCCGGATGCGGTTCGTCCCAGGCCGCGCATCCAGGTGGTCGAGGTCAAGGCCCCGCCGACGCCGGCGCCGCCGTCGGCCCAATATGTCGCCGTGCTGCAGAAGGAGGGCGGATCGCCCGCTTTCATTCTCACGGTCGACGCCGCGACCAGGAACTTCACGATTCGCAAGCTCGGCGCCCAGCCCGAGCCCGGCAAGAGTTTTGAGCTGTGGCTGATTTCGGACAAGCTGCCCAAGCCGCGCTCGCTCGGTGTGATCGGTAATGGCGACTTCACCGCGCGTCCGGTGCTGTCGGGCTACGACCCCGATCTCGTCAACAACGCGACCTATGCGGTGACGATCGAGCAGGCCGGCGGATCACCGGACGGTAATCCGCACTCCGCGCCGGTCTATGTCGGCAAGCTGGTGGAGACCGTGCCGCCGGCATCTGCCAGCGACCGCTGAGAGCCAGACCCCGCAAAAAGAAAACGCCCGTGGGGAGCGGGCGTTTTCGGTAGTCAACTTGGGGGTAGTTGGGGTCTTCTATTATCCACGTGGCGACTTTGGGGGGCTGGTAAAGAGCCGCGTGAATTCCGTGAATTCCTTTGCTTAGCGCACCACCATCGTGTTCGTGCTGGTGATCGCCACCGGCTTGCCGGCCTTGATGACATGCGCGGTCTGGGTGTACTCGTCCGAACTGGTGCGAGCCGAGATGCCGAAGCCCGCCACCGCGATACCTGCAACGAGCGCCACGACCACAATCTTCAGATGGGTCGAGCGATCTGCAGTGTAGATCGAGTGGTTCATGGAAGCCTCCTGCCGCCTTCCTGCCGTTCGCCGATTCGTCTGCTTCGCGCATCGGCAGGTTCAACATCTCAGTGCAGGAAACGTAGGGATTCGCCCTTCGGTTCCTAAGATGCGATCACAAGGCAGTGAACAGAGTTGAACGTTCGCGACCGGGTTACCGCAGCCGCATTCTCAACGTGATGAATTTGTAAATTATTACAGAGGTTTATAAGATTTTATGGGTTTCGTATATTCCGCAGCGTAAATCGATACCGATCCGGCCAGCGTTAATAAAGTGGTTGCCTGTTGCGAAAAAGCACGCCCCCAGGCGAGGTGATTTGCCCCCTTAGTGGCTCGATGCGGCCGCCAGCGCGGTCCAGCCATGGCCCGGTCGTCCATGATGGAAGCCGTTCGAAAATGGAGCCTCGAGCGGTAATTCCCGGAGGCGGGCCAGGGCGTCCTCGACGCCTAGCGACCCGTCAAGGACGCTGCGAAAGGTGGCCGCCACCTGCACCATGTCGCAGCTGTGCGGCGATAGCCGGAAGCGCGTGACGCCGGCCGCCTCGAGAGCCGGGATTTCCTGCGCGAGGTTCAGGTATTCCCAGGACAGGGTCTGCACGCCGTTGGCGACCAGAAACGGCTTGCCCTCCAGCGTCGCCAGCACCAGGCCGTCCGGGTCGTTCTCGCAGACGAAGCGGCAGGTGTCCTTGGTGCGGCCGTGGGCGCGGGCATGATAGCACCGCGCCGACAAGGCGAGCGACTGCCGGCCGAATACCTGCACCTCGATGGTCACGTTCAGCGCTGCCGCGGCCGTGCAGAGCACGCGGGTTGCCGAAAACGGCAGCTCGATCGGCAGGCAGACATTCTGCGCGCCATGACCCGCGAGAAAGCGCAGGGTCTCCTCATTATAGACGTTCATCAGCGGGCCGATGGTGTGCGGCCGCCCGCGCAAATGGAACGTCGCCGAAGCATCGTTGGCCTCGATCAGGTCGGACGTCCTGCCGCAGACGTCGCTGACCAGCTTTCGATCGATTTTCGAAGCCGTCTCGCCCAGCGTCGAATGCACCACGGTCTTGCCGGCCGCCCCAAGCCGTTCGCTGACCTCCCGGTAATAGTCGTCGAACAGCGGCGCGCGCTTGGAGCAGATGGTTTCGCCGAGATAGACGACCGAGACCGGCGCCTCGTCGGCGATCCGGAAATAGAAATCGCGCCATGTTTCTGGCGCCCAGTTGAACAGATTGGGCCCGAGCGTCAGTTCGGTTGGCGCGGCGCTCATGCTCATCTCCAGCTCTTGCTCTGAAAGGCGCCCTGGGTCTCCTTGTGGCCCTCGGTCAGCGCGATCAAATTGGTCAGCGCCGGCGCCTTGCCCGCCATGATCTCGTCGACCGCCTGGCGAAAGGCTGCGACCACGGATTTCACATAAGCGCGGCTGCGTTGCCGGCCCTCGATCTTCAATGCGGTGACGCCGGCGCGCATCAGCTCAGGGAGCAGCGCCGAGAGGTTGAGGGATCGCGGCTCTTCGAAGGCGTAATAGGGCTCGCGGTGGGCCGAGCAGGAATAGCGCCCCTTGCAGATGGTCGGATAGCCGCCGTTTTCGCCGCAGCGGTATTGGTCGATGACGAATGCGCCCAGCCGCGTCGTCAGCGTGCCGTCGGCTTCCTCTTCATAGCGGACATCGGCGGCCGGCGAACATACCCCGTCCATGTTGGTCGAGATTCCCGTGACATAATTAGTCAGGCTGCAGCGGCCTTCCGCCATCATGCCGATATTGCCGAACACGAAGGCCTCGATCTCGCAGGGTATCTGGCGGTGAATGTCGGCGATCTCGGCGACGGTCAGGATACGCGGCAGCACCACGCGTCTGACGTTGAACTCCTCGCAATGGAAGCGGATCGCTTCCGGCGACGAGGCGCCGGCCTGTACCGACAGATGCAGCCGCAGCTGCGGATATTCGCGGTTGGCAAAGGTCGCGACCCCCATGTCGGCGACGATGATGGCATCGACGGCGACCGAGGCGGCGAGCCCGACTGCGTCTTTCCAAAGCTGGAATTGCCCCGCGGGCGGAAAAGTATTGACCGCCAGCAGCACCTTGCTGCCCCGCGCATGGGCGTAGTCGACCGACCTTCGCAATTCGTCCGGCGAGAAATTCAGCCCCGGAAAGTTCCGCGCATTGGTCGCGTTCTGCAGGCCGCAATAAACCGTGTCGGCGCCGGCATCGACCGCGGTGCGCAGGCTTGCCGGCGTCCCGGCCGGACAGACCAGTTCGACGCGCGTGGGCGCGGCATCGTCAATCATGATTTTTCTCCTGCCGCGAAAGCGTGCGCAGATGCGAGACCGTCATCACGGCGATCGGCGCCAGCGGCCCGAACGCCCTGGTGATGCTTTCCACCACCCCGCCGTCGACATCGTCGAGCGCGTTGCGCAGCGCGACCACGGCTTCGGTGTCGCCGGTGACGCGCAGCCTGCGCGAGAAGAACAGCGCGTCGCCATCGAGCGAGCCGTCGATCAGGTCGAACAGATTGAGGAATGTGCCGGCGATGCGCGCGTGCGAGGAAGGCATCTCGTTGCGCCGCCAGGCGCTGAGCGAAGGCGCCTCGGGTCTTGGTTTCAACACCAGCACGAACGGAAGATCGGTGGGGTCGATGATGAAGGATTTTTGCGCGTGCGGCCCGAGCCGCAGGAAAACATCGGGCTGGCGTTTGGCAACCTGGGTGCCGATGAGAGTGAGAACGGGTTGCAGGAGCGGCAGAGGCAGGAAGCGAAGAAACGGAACAGGCGAGAGGCGATCCGATGCGGCTGATGAAACGAACATGCGATCTCAGTAGCGCCGCGTATCTTCGACCGCAACAGCATCACGCGCAGTCTTGAACGATTCTCGAAAAGTTTTTTCTGCGCATGATACGCAACTTCAATCGCGCGCGATTCGAGGTGAGGATCAGACGCTGCCGACCGTCTTCAGCCGCGCTCTCGGATGAATTTCCGCCTGCGACAGCACCGTGGTTTGCGAGCGGAAGCGTTCGACCAGCGAGCGCACGAACGGGCGGATCGCCGCCGACGTCACCAGCACCGGTGCCTCGCCTTCGCGCGCGGCCTGTTCGAACCGGTCGCGCACCACCGTCATGAATTCGGACAGCTTCGAGGGCTGCATCGCGAGGCTGCGCTCCTCGCCCGCGCCGATCAGCGATTCGGCGAAGGCTTGTTCCCATTTCGCCGACAATGCGATCAGCGGCAGATAGCCGTTGGCGGAGGTGTTCTGCGCGCAGATCTGCCGCGCCAGCCGGGCGCGAACATGTTCGACCATGGTCGCGGGGTTGCGCGAGAACGCCAGCGCGTCGGCAATGCCTTCCAGGATGGTCGACAGATCGCGGATCGAGATGCGTTCGGCGAGCAGCAGTTGCAGCACGCGCTGGATGCCGGAGATCGTCACCAGGCTCGGCACGATGTCCTTCACCAGTTCGCCCTGTTCCTTCGGGAGGTCCTTCAAGAGCTTCTGCACCTCGCCATAGGACAACAGGTCCGACATGTTGTTCTTGAGCAGTTCGGTCAGATGGGTCGAGAGCACGGTGGCGGCGTCGACCACGGTATAGCCCTTCAGCGAGGCCTCCTCCTTCAGGGCGGCATCGACCCAGGTCGCCGGCAGGCCGAAGGTCGGCTCGATGGTGTGGATGCCGGGCACGCTGACCTGGTTGCCGGCGGGATCCATGACCATGAACTGGTTCGGCCAGATCTTGCCGGTGCCGGCGTCCACTTCCTTGATCTTGATGATGTAGGTGTTGGCCTCGAGCTGCACGTTGTCGAGGATGCGCACCGCTGGCATGACGAAACCCATCTCGATTGCGAGCGAGCGGCGCAGCGCCTTGATCTGCTCGGTGAGCCGATCGGTGCCGTCCGGGCCGTTGACCAGCGGCAACAGCGCATAGCCGAGTTCGATCTTGAGATCGTCGATCTTCAGCGCGCTCGCGATCGGCTCTTCGGCATTCGCCGCCGCCGCGGCGGCTGCAGCCGGAGCAGCGGCTGCGGCGGCATCGGCCACCGCGGTTGCGCTTTTGCGCTTGTTCGCACTCCACGCCAGCGCCGCCGCGCCGCCGCCCAGCGCAAGGAAGGGCAGCATCGGGATGCCCGGCAGCGCCGCCAGCACCAGCATCACGCCGGCCGACATGCCAAGCGCCTGCGGATAGCCGGAGAGCTGCTTCATCAGCGCCTTGTCGGCGGCGCCGCTGACGCCGGCCTTCGAGACCAAAAGGCCGGCCGCGGTCGAGACGATCAGCGCCGGGATTTGCGTGACCAGGCCGTCGCCGACGGTCAGCAGCGTATAGCTGTGCGCGGCCTCCGCGAACGAGAGACCTTGCTGGGCGACGCCGATGATGATGCCGCCGATGACGTTGATGAAGACGACCAGAAGGCCGGCGACCGCGTCGCCGCGCACGAATTTCGAGGCACCGTCCATCGCGCCGAAAAAGCCGCTTTCGTCTTCCAGCGCCTTGCGCCGCTCCTTTGCAATCTTCTCGTCGATCAGGCCGGCGGAGAGGTCGGCGTCGATCGCCATCTGCTTGCC
>JBAUUA010000597.1:0-4711 GCA_049582465.1 Bradyrhizobium sp.
TCTTCGCGTTCAGCATTCCGAAATCGATCTTCCTGCCGATGTTCATCCTGGTGTTCGGCGTCGGCTTCTCCCAGAAGGTCGGCTTCGGGTTCTTCTCGACCATCTTCATCGTCATCATGTCGACGACCACGGCGGTGGAATCGGTCAAGGTCGATCACCTCACCGTCGCCCGCTCCTATGGCGCGACACCGCTGCAGACGGCGTGGCGCGTCTATCTGCCCAGCATGCTTCCGGTGCTCCTGGAAGCGCTGCGGATCTCGATGATCTTCAACCTCACCGGCGTCATCCTGGCCGAAATGTATGCCTCGCGCGACGGCATCGGCCACCAGATCGCTACCTGGGGCGAGAACTTCCAGATGAAGCAATTGCTTGCCGGCGTGGTGATGATCGCCGCGATCGCCATGACATTCAACGAACTCGTCAGATCGGTGGAAACACGATGCAGCCATTGGCGAACATAACCCCGCTCAAGCCCACCCCGCGCGCCGGCGCGATCAAGGTCAGCAATGTCAGCCAGGTCTTCACGACCAGGACGCAGGACGTGGTGGCGTTGTCGGACATCTCGCTCGAGGTGAAGCCGGGCCGCTTCGTGGTGCTGGTGGGCCCCAGCGGCTGCGGAAAATCGACGCTGCTGATGATGATGGCCGGCCTGCGCCAGCAGACCGCCGGCACCATCCTGATCAACGACGCGCCGATCCTTCAGCCCGATCCGAACCGGGTCGGCGTGGTGTTCCAGGAAGCGAGCCTGTTTCCCTGGCTGACGGCGGAGGAGAACGTCGAATTCCCGCTGGCCCTGCGCGGCGTCGCGAGGGCCGAGCGGCGCGCCAAGGCCGAGGACGCGCTGAAGCTGGTCGGCCTCGAAGGTTTCGGCAAGCGGCATCCGCACGAGCTTTCCGGCGGCATGAAGCAGCGCGTCTCGATCGCCCGCGGCCTGGTGCAGGATCCGCCGGTGCTGTTGATGGACGAGCCGTTCGCAGCCCTCGACGAGCAGACCCGCATGACCATGGGCGATGAATTGCTGCGCATCTGGGCCGCGACCGGCAAGACCGTGGTGTTCGTCACCCACAGCCTGACCGAGGCGGTTTATCTGGCCGACGAGGTGATCGTGATGTCGGCGCGGCCCGGCCGCATCGTCGACCAATTGACGATCCCGCTGCCGCGTCCGCGCACCTACGAGATGCTGTCGGGCGATACGTTCGGAACGCTGCGCGACCGCATCTGGCGCCATATCCGCAAATCCGCGTGAGCATCGCCATGTCGTCGACCACGCTGCGCCGCCTGATCGTTATCGCCCTGATCGTGCTGTGGGAACTGCTGCCGCGCGCCGGTCTCATTCCCGAACTGTTTCTGCCGTCGCTGTCCTCGACCATCGCCGCGGGCTGGAACGAGGCCGGCGAATATGGCCACGCGCTTGTCGTGACACTCTATGAAGTGGCCGTGTCCATGGTGTTTGCCTGCGGCGGCGGCATCCTGGCCGGCGCCATCGTCGGCAGCCTGCCGCGACCGCGCATCCTGATCATGCCGATGATCTCCTCGCTCTACGCGGTGCCGCTGGTGATCCTCTATCCCGTCTTCACGGTGTGGCTCGGCATCGGTTCGGAATCCAAGATCGCATTCGCTTCCATCTACGGCTTCCTGCCGACGATGCTGGCGACTGCCGCCGGAATCCAGACCATCGATCCGCAACTGGTGCTGGCCGCGCGCAGCATGGGCGCGAGCCTGAGCCAGCGGCTGATCCGCGTCATCATTCCGGCAGCGATCCCGACGGTGCTGTCGGGCTTGCGGGTCGGCGGCGCGCTGGTCATCGTCGGCGTCGTGGTGTCGGAGATGCTGATCTCCTCGGCCGGCATCGGCTATCTGATTTCGCGCTACCGCACCATTCTCGACAGCCCGCATGTCTTTGCCGGCGTGCTCCTGGTGCTGGCGATGGCGATCGCCTTCAACGCCGCGATCAAATGGATCGAGCGCAAAGCCTCGATCTGGCAGACCGGTACCCGCGCCGGCCAGCGCGCGGCCGAGGACATCCCCGTCGCCGCGATCCAGCCGGCGACCTGACGGAGAGATCTGAGTGTTCGATCTGACATTGTCGTTTGATAACGGGCCCGAGCCGGATGTGACGCCGCACGTGCTGGACACGCTCGCCAAGCGCGGCATCAAGACCACCTTCTTTGTGATCGGTGAAAAGCTCGCCGATCCCGCACGCCGCCGTCTCGCGGCGCGGGCCCACAGCGAAGGCCACTGGATCGGCAACCACACCTATACGCATTCGGTGCCGCTCGGCCTGCAGCGCGATCCCGACGCGGCCCGGCATGAAATCGCCCGCACGCTGGGCGTGATCGGCGATCTCGCCCATCCGCAGCGCTGGTTCCGGCCGTTCGGCGGCGGCGGCAATCTCGACGAGCGGCTGCTGAAACCTTCGGTGGTCGACCACCTCTGCAAGGGCGGCTACAGCTGCGTGCTGTGGAACGCGATCCCGCGGGACTGGGACGATCCCGACGGCTGGACGGAGCGCGCGCTGGCGCAGTGCCGCGCGCAGCCCTGGAGCCTGATGGTGCTGCACGACCTGCCGTCCGGCGCCATGCGCCATCTCGAAGCGTTTCTCGATTCCGCCCGTGAAGCCGGCGCCCGCTTCCGCCAGGAATTCCCGCCGGATTGCGTTCCGATCCGCGCCGGCAAGATCGTGCTGCCCATCAAGCCCTATGTATCGTCAATCGAGGAAGAAAGTGTAACCCCATGAAAATCGCAAGCTTCAAGGCCGGCTCCGTCGCGAGCTACGGCATCGTGACAACAGCGGGTATCATCGATGCTGGACGCCGGCTGAAGAATTTTCCGACGCTGAAGTCGCTGCTGGCGCGCGGCAGCCTCGATGAATTGAAGAAGCTGCAGGGCGAGCGGCCGGACTACGCGCTTGCCGAAGTCGAGCTGCTGCCGACCGTTCCCGATCCCGACAAGATCTTCTGCATCGGCGTCAACTACGCCACCCACCTCGCCGAGAGCGGCCACCCCACTCCGCCGCATCCGATGATCTTCACCCGCTTCGCCAACAGCCAGGTCGGCAGCGGCCAGCCGATGATCCGGCCGCTGGAATCCGAGCGCTTCGACTACGAGGGCGAGCTTGCCGTGGTCATCGGCAAGGGCGGCCGCCGCATTTCGCGCGAGAAGGCGCTGGCCCATGTCGCGGGCTATGCCTGCTACAATGACGGCAGCATCCGCGACTGGCAGCGGCACACCTCGCAATTCGCTCCCGGCAAGAACTTTATGGGCACCGGCGGCTTCGGGCCGTGGATGGTGACGACCGACGATATCCCCGATGTCAGCAAGCAAAAGATCGCGACCCGCCTGAACGGCATGGAGGTACAGGCGGCGCCGATCTCCGATCTGGTGTTCGACGTGCCGGCGCTGATCGCCTATTGCTCGACCTTCACGGAGCTCGCGCCCGGCGACGTCATCGTCACCGGCACCACCGGCGGGGTCGGCGCCTATCGCACGCCGCCGCTGTGGATGAAGGAAGGCGACGTCGTCGAGGTGGAGATTTCCGGGATCGGAATCCTGCGCAATCCGGTCAAGGACGAAGTCGCCGTCGCGGCCGAGCGCGCCGCCTGAGCGGCGCCTGTCCCCTGAAAAGAACAAGGAGAAGCATCGTGAACATGCCAAAGCATCTGCTGCCGACCACGGTCGTCGGCAGCTATCCACAGCCGGAATGGCTGGTCGACCGCGCCATGCTGTCGAAATCCGTCCCGCGCACCCGCATGCACGCGATGTGGCGGCTGCCCGAAGAGCATCTCGAGGAAGCCCAGGACGACGCCACCATCGTCGCCATCCGCGACATGGAGCGCGCCGGCATCGACATCGTGACCGATGGCGAAATCCGCCGGGAGAGCTACTCGAACCGGTTTGCCACCGCGCTCGCGGGCATCGATATCGACAATCCCGCGATCATCGTGTCGCGGTCGGGCCATGAAACGCCGGTGCCGCGCGTCGTCGGCCCCGTCCGCCGGACCCAGCCGGTCGAATTGCGCGACATGGAGTTTCTCCGGCGCAACACCGATCGCGCGGCGAAGATCACCCTGCCCGGCCCGTTCACCATGAGCCAGCAGGCCAGGAACGAGTTCTACAAGGACGAGGAGGAGCTGGCGATGGCGTTCGCCGAGGCCGTCAACGCCGAGGCGCTCGACCTGCAGAAGGCCGGCGCCGATGTGATCCAGCTCGACGAGCCCTGGGTGCGCAACAATCCGGACCTTGCAAAACGCTATGCGGTGAAGGCGATCAACCGCGCGCTGCAGGGCATCACGGTGCCGACCGTGGTGCATCTGTGCTTCGGCTACGCCGCCGTGGTGCCGGGTTCGACCAAGCCGGCCGGTTATTCGTTCCTGGCGGAGCTTGCCGATACCTATGCCGATCAGATCTCGATCGAGGCGGCGCAGCCGAAGCTCGATCTCGGCGTGCTCAGGGAGCTGTCGGGCAAGAAGATCATGCTGGGGGTGCTCGACCTCGGCAACCCCGAGATCGAAACGACGGAGATCGTCGCCGAGCGTATTCGAAACGGCCTGAAATACGTCGCGGCGGAGCGGCTGATTCCCGCGCCCGATTGCGGCATGAAATACATGCCGCGGCAGACCGCCTTCGGCAAGCTCAAGGCGATGTGCGATGCGGCCGCGATCGTGCGCAGGGAAATCGGCTAGTTTCTCTCGTCGTCCCGGCCTTCGCCGGG
>JBAUUA010000598.1:0-4992 GCA_049582465.1 Bradyrhizobium sp.
GGCCTGGATCGGCCAGACCCTCGAGACCATCCAGAATCGAATCTGGTTCTCGCTCCGCGCCGGTGGCCATTCCAACCGCGAACTGCAGAGCGCGTGGGCGGCGTACGGCGTGGACGCCTTCGCCTTCGAGCCGCTCGAGCAGCTGAAGGACGAGGAATTGCCCTACGTCAGGGATGCTTTGTTGAAGGAACGCGCCGTCCACTGGCGATCGATCCTGAATGGATCGACGATCTAGAAATTTGCGCGCTCACGGCTGCGTTGCCGCGATCACTTCCTTGACCAGCCGGCCGAGACCTCGGATGTCGCCGGTGGGATCGACGGAATCGCCGAGCCGCACCACCACCATATGCTGCGATGGAATGATCACGATGCGCTGGCCGAGATCGCCGGAGGCAAAGAAGGCGTCGCGGGGAATCCCGAGCCGGACGCGCCCTCTCGCATTCGGATGCTCACTACGGTTGGTCCAGAAGCCCGCGCCGTAATCGGTATAGAGCGTGGCGGAGGCCGAAAAATCCACCCAGTCGTCCTGCAGGATGCGATGGCCGTCGATCTCGCCGTCGTTCAGATAGAGCAATCCGAATCGCGCCCAATCCCTGGCGCTCGCCAGCATGTAGGTCGATCCCTGCAGCGTGCCGGCGCCGTCGAATTCCAACGTCACGCTGCGCATTCCGAGCGGGTTGAACAGCTCGCGCCACGCGAACGCCAGCGTCTTCTCCGGTCCGCCGACGGCGTCGCGGATGATCCGCGCCAGCAGCTCCGTGGTCGGGCTCGAATAGGCCCAGCGCTTGCCGGGCGGCGCGATCATCGCGGCCTTGACGGCGAATCCGGCCATGTCGTCATGCAGGTAGATCATCTGGCTGGCGGGATCGAATCCGCTGTTGGTTTCATCCAGCGCCAGTCCCGTGGTCATCCGCATCAAATGTTCGACCTCGATCTCGTGACGCGGGTCGGTCTGCGTGCGCCATTCCGGAATCGGGGCCGGCATCGAGGGGGTGACGATGCCTTGCACCGTCAGGATGCCCATCAGTGCGTTGATGACCGATTTCGTCATGGAGAAGCCGAGCAACGGCGTATCGACGCCAATGCCGTCGGCATAGCGCTCGGCGATCACGTGGCCATCGCGCACCACGACGACCGCCTTGGTTCGGCGGAATGGCGGCGCCGGCGGCTCCTCGAAGGCATGATCGAGTGCGGCCTTCAGTTTCGGGTCGGCCGGCTCGACCGGCGCCGGACCGGCAATCTCTCCCAGCAGCGGCGGCGCCTTTGGCGTCTTCAGCGCCGCGATGTCGCTCTGGAGAATATAGGGCTCGCGCGATCCGTGGATCAGCACGCAGCCGAGCCCGTCGTGAAAGGCCGCATGGCTGCCGAACAGCCCTGCCAGCGAGGCATCGACGCTCTGGCCGGTGCGGTCGAGGTGGTAATTCAGGCCCCAGCGCAGACGGCGGATGCCGGCGCGGTCGACGGTTTCCGAAAATACCCTCTCGGGATCGAGCCCGGAGACAAAGGTTTTCGAACAGACATTGTGGGCGACGACGCCGGTCGCCACGCGGATGGCGCGATCCGGGCGATAGACGACGGCCAACGCCCCGAGCACGGCCGGAATCAGCGCACATGCGATCAGCTTCCGCGAAACCACGCCGCTCTCCCTTCCCGGCCCGGCGTATTCTTAGCGCGACTTCTGCACCTCGCCAACGGAAGGCAGCGCCATTACGGTGACGCCGGGCGGCGGCACGTCGTCATCGGGCACGAAGAAATCAGACATCAGCGCGACCTTCGCATCGACGCGGTAGCGCTCGAAATCGCGCACCCCGCTTTCGTACAGCACCTTGTCGTCGATGCAGAATTGTCCGGTGAATTCGCGCGACGGTTTGGTGAAGATCACATGAGCGGCGTCGCCCATGATCTCCGGCGTGCGGCTGGCGCGCATCATGGCGTCTCCCCCTAAGAGATTGCCGACCGCGGCGGTGGCGATGGTGGTGCGCGGCCACAGCGCATTGACCGCGATGCCGGCGCCCTTCTGTTCGGCGGAAAGGCCCAGCACGCACAGGCTCATGCCGAATTTCGCCAGCGTGTAGGCGGTGGAATGCTCGAACCATTTCGCCTTGATGTCGAGCGGCGGCGACAGCATCAGGATGTGCGGGTTCGCCCCCTTCTTCAGATGCGGGATGCAGTATTTCGAGACCATGAAGGTGCCGCGGGTGTTGATGCCCATCATCAGGTCAAACCGCTTCATGTCGGTCGCCTGCGAATTGGTCAGGCTGATGGCGCTGGCGTTGTTGACGCAGATATCGATGCCGCCGAATTCGGCCACGGTCTTGTCGATCGCGTCGATCACCTGGGCCTCCTCGCGGATGTCGCAGAGGATCGGCAGCGCCTTGCCGCCGGCGGCGCGGATTTCGTCGGCGGCGGTGTAGATCGTGCCCTTCAGTTTCGGATGTGGCTCGGCGGTCTTGGCGGCGATCGCGACATTGGCGCCGTCCCGCGCCGCGCGCAACGCGATCGCAAGCCCGATGCCGCGGCTGCCGCCGGATACGAACAGCGTCTTGCCCTTGAGTGATGTCATGGTTCCTCCCTCGCGGTACTTTCCGCCGATCGTACTTTTGGACCTATTGTCCCGCCGCCTCCGCGCCACGGGTACGCGGATCCGGCGCGCCGAGCAATCCGTTTGGCGTCACCGCGATCGAATTGGCCGAGGTCTGGCCCATCGGCTCGACCAATAGATGGCCTTTTGCCCTCAGCCCGGCCAGCGTGTCCTCGGCAAAACCGCGTTCGATCCGCACCTCGTCCGGCAGCCATTGGTGGTGCAGCCGCGGTGCGTCGACCGCGGCGGCGACATCCATGTGGTAGTCGAGCACATTGACGATCACCTGCAGCACCGTGGAAATGATGCGGCTGCCGCCCGGCGATCCCGTCACCAGCACGGGCTTGTCGTCCTTCAGCACGATGGTCGGCGACATCGATGACAGCGGCCGCTTGCCGGGCCCGGGCAGATTGGCCTCGAAGCCGACCAGGCCGAAGGCGTTGGAGGCGCCGGGCGCGGCGGTGAAATCGTCGAGCTCGTTGTTGAGCATCACGCCGGTGCCTTCGGCGACCAGGCCGACGCCGTAGGGAAAATTCAACGTATAGGTGTTGCTGACCGCATTGCCCTGGCTGTCGACCACCGAGAAATGCGTGGTGTTGCTGCCTTCGCGCGGCGGCAGCGCCGACAGCGCATCGGTCCACGGCGTCGCGCGGTCGAGGTCGATCGAGGCGCGCTGTTTGGCCGCGTAATCCTTCGAAGTCAGCGCCAGGACCGGCGCACTGATAAAGGCGGGATCGCCGAGATAGCGCGCGCGATCGGCATAAGCGCGCTTCATCGCCTCGATCAAAACGTGCAACTCCGGTGCCGAGCCCTGCTTCATGTCGGAAAGCGGAAAGCCCTCGAGGATGTTCAGCATCTCCAACAGCACGACGCCGCCGGAAGAGGACAGCGGCATCGAGACGATGTCATAGCCGCGATAGCTGCCGCGCACCGGCGTTCGGATCACGGGGGCATAGGATTTGAGATCCTCCGCCGTCATGATGCCGCCGGCGTCGCGCACAGCCTTTGCGAGCTTTTCCGCCACCGGGCCTTCATAAAATCCGCGCGGCCCCTGCTCGGCAATCGCCGACAGCGTTGCCGCCAGATCGCTCTGCACCAGCATATCGCCCTCATGCAGCGGGCCGCCGTCGCTGCGGGAGAAGATCTTCGCCGAGGCCGGCCAGCGCGCCAGCCGCCGGTAGATGCCGGGCAAGGTGTCCGCCATGTCGTCTTCGAGCGGAAGACCATTGCGCGCCGCTTCGATCGCCGGCTTGAGCAATTCGGCCAGCGTGAATTTGCCCGAGCCATATTTCTCCCGCGCCAGTGCCAGTCCGGCGACGGTGCCGGGCACGCCGATGCCGAGCGCGGAGTCGCGCGACTTTGCGATGTCGGGCTTGCCGTCGGGCCCGAGGAAAATGTCGGGCGTGGTCGCGTTCGGAGCGGTCTCGCGATAATCGATGGCGATGTCCTCATGATGATCGGCCGAGTGAATCACCATGAAGCCGCCACCGCCGATGTTCCCCGCGCGCGGATAGGTCACGGCCATCGCGAAACCGGTCGCCACCGCCGCATCGATCGCGTTGCCGCCACGCCGCAGCACGTCTGCACCGATCCGCGCCGCGATTTTCTCCTGCGCCACCACCATGCCATGTTCGGCTGCGACGGCATGAATGCCGTCCGCGGCCGGCGGCGTGTAGATGCCGCGGCGCTCCTGTGCGGCGGCCGGCAGGCAGCAGGCGAGAAGAAGCAGGATTGCCGCAACGATTAGGCGCCGTTCGGGTGCAAATGACATCATCAAAATTCCGCCGCGGGTTAAAGCCAATATGGCGCCAGCTAATTCGCAAGGCTGTCACAACTGCAGATGCTATATGGGTTCCGATGCAGGAGGCAAAACGCCTCCTCGTGATTGATCAGGGAAATTTTCCGGCATGGCGGTGATTGCTACGGATGCATGCGTGGCTGGCATACAGCAGAATTATCCTCCGCGCGCAGCCGTCATTAGCTGGATTTTCTTTGACTGGGCGGCGCAGCCCTATTTCACGCTGATCACCACCTTCGTGTTCGCGCCCTATTTTGCCACCCATGTCGCCCCCGATGCCGCCAGCGGCCAATCGTTATGGGGCTTTGCGACCGCGGCTGCGGGATTGCTGATCGCCCTCTTGTCGCCGGTTCTCGGCGCGATCGCGGATGCCTCTGGACGGCGCAAACCCTGGATCGCGGCGTTCGGCGCCATGCTGGTGATCGGCTCCTCGCTGATGTGGTTCGGCAAACCGGGCGATCCGACCGTGATTCCGCCGCTGCTGCTCGCTTACGGGCTTGCGACCATCGGCGCCGAATTCGCAACCGTCTTCAACAATGCGATGATGCCGACGCTGGTGCCGCCGGACCGGATCGGACGATTGTCCGGCACCGGCTGGGCCACCGGATATATC
>JBAUUA010000599.1:0-2234 GCA_049582465.1 Bradyrhizobium sp.
GATCACGACCGCGGCGCCGCCAATGTCGTAGACGTCCTTGGCGGTGTATTTGCCGCCCGGGCGCAGATTGCCGATCAGAGGGGTGCGCGCGAAGACCTCGCCGACATCGTCCAGCGAAAAGGAAATGCCGGCCTCGTTGGCGAGCGCCGGCAGATGCAGCGCGGCGTTGGTCGACCCGCCGGTGGCGGCGACGATGGCGGCGCCGTTTTCCAGCGCCTTTCGGGTCACGATTTCGCGCGGCAGCGGCCCGCCCCGCTCCAGCATCTGCATCACCAGCCGCCCGGCGCGGCGGGCGACTTGCGCGCGCTCGGCATAGACGCCGGGGATCATCGACACGTTCGGCATCGACAACCCGATGGCCTCGGAAACCATGCCCATGGTGTTGGCGGTAAATTGTCCGGCGCAGGCGCCAATGGTCGGCAGGCAGTTGCGCTCGATGCCTTCAAGCGTCGCCGCGTCGATCTCGCCGGTCATGAAGCCGCCGACCGCTTCGTAGGAATCCAGCACGGTGAGGGTCTTTCCCTCGAACCGGCCGGGCAGCGCGCTGCCGCCATAGATGAAGATCGACGGCACGTTGCAGCGGATCATTCCCATCATCACGCCCGGCAGCGTCTTGTCGCAGCCGCCGAACCCGATCAAGGCGTCGTAGGCGAGGCCGTGCACGACCGCTTCGATGGAATCCGCAATCAGTTCGCGCGACAGCAGCGAGAACTTCATGCCCTCATGGTTCATGCTGATGCCGTCGGAGACCGAGATGGTGGCGAATTCCCGCGGGGTGCCGCCGGCCTCCGCGATGCCAGCCTTGGCAGCATCGACCTGGAAATCGTGGGTCATGTTGCAGGGCGTCTGCTCGCCCTTCATGCTGACGACGCCGATCATGGGCCTGGCGAGCGCCTCGTCGTCGAGCCCCATCGCCCGCATGAAGGCGCGGTGGGGTGCACGATCGAGCCCATCGGTCGTCACGCGGGATCGCCACTTCTTCATCGAAACAAATCTCTCTCCGGGCCGTCCCGGCGCACGCCAGGACGACACGTGGACAAATCCTCGCTTATTGCAGCGGCGCGACGATGGTCGGGTGCTTGAACTGCGCGACGTCCATCTTCGGCAGCATGCCCGTTTCAGCATAGATATCGAGCATTTTCTGAATCGCCGGAAAATTCGGCGCGGCACCGGGGTCTCTGCCGAAATCATTGTCCTTGAGCAGATACGTATCCAGCACCGGAATCGGTGCTTTCAGCACTTCGGAGACGACCTTGAGCGTTTCCTCGCGATTGGCGAGCGCTTTTTTCATCCCTAAGGTGATGTCGCGCACATAGGCCTTTACCAGTTCTGGATTCTTGTCGACGAAGTCGGCGCGGCAGGCTTCCAGGATATGAACGATGTTCGGCATCGCCTGATTGAGCGAAAACAGTTTGCGGGTGCCCCCTTTGGCCTCGGCGCGCGCCGCGAAGGGCTGGTTCATGTTGACGGCGTCGACGCGGCCCTGACGCAGGGCGTCTTCGGAAACGGCGAAACCGACTTCGACCAGCTTGATGTCCTTGGCCGGGTCGACCCCATTCTGCTTCAGAAGCATGTTGAACGGCCCCTGGGTGCCGCCGCCGATCACCGATATGCCGATGGTCTTGCCCTTGAGATCGGCGATGGTCTTGATCGGGGAGTCATCCATGACCGCCCAATACACCGAGAAGCCGCCGGGCTTTTCGTAGACGTGCTGCGCCACGATGTAGGCCTTGAGGTTTCCGCCGACCACGCCGTTCGCCAGCGACAGCGGCGCCTGCGTCGCGCAGTCGAGCGCGCCCGCGGCCAGCGCCTGGGTCATCGGCGCGGTACCCTGGAATTGCGTCCATTCGACATTGTAGGTCTTGCCGAGATTGGGGAATTCGGCCGGCCTGCGCATCATCCAGTATTTCGATTCCTCGGCCGGAATGGTCCAGCCGACGCGGATCGTCTGCTGGGCGTAAGATGAACTCGCGCTCGCCAGAACGGCGGCCAGAGCCCCGGCCGCCAAGGCCCATTTTGAAGAAATCCGCATCATCCCTGCTCCACTTTTCCGATGCCGCCCGGCGTCAGCGCAACTAACATGGACTAAGCCTTTCATGGTTCAAACAATCAGGCAAGCCACCGGAGCGTGCTTGTCATGGCCCCGGCTCGGCCGGAATGTGCGATAAGACCATTCCGCCGGATGGGGTTTTGCGGCGGCAGAGTGAGGGAGAGAAGGAATGGCTGGGATGGAC
>JBAUUA010000600.1:0-1748 GCA_049582465.1 Bradyrhizobium sp.
GGAATTCCGTATTTTTCGGCAATCGCGCTGGCGGTCAGCGTGATGCCGGATTGATAGGCGCCGGTGAGCGCCACCACCTTCTCTTCGGTGATCAGCCGCAGTGCCTGATTTTGTCCGGTGGCGGGGCTGCCCTGGTTATCGGCGAAGACCACTTCGACCTTGGCGCCGCCGAGGCCGGCGAGCCCGGCATTCTTGGCCAGCGGGAGATTGCCGAGTTCGGGATGAGCGTTGTTGATGATGTCCATCGCGACTTCGAGCGCGGCCTTGGTATGAACGCCGGTAGATGCGGCGTTGCCGCTCAAGGGAAAGATACCGCCGATCTTGATGGTCTTGTCCTGCGCCGACGCATTGCCCGCCAGGATAACCGACATCGAGGCGGCACAAAGCAGCCCGAGAATATGCTTGAATTTCATCTGAACGTCTCCGAAAGGTCCCACCCGATGCCAGGCTCTGAAGGCTCGGAATGCAGGAGACGTAGCCGCCCGCTGCTTCCTTGTTGTTTTGGCGCGGGCAGCATTGCATGCCCGGTTGGCATCGGCAAGTTGGCCCCGCGCGGGCGATCCTAAAGTATCAAGCAAGTTAAGAGCTTGCGCCGGCAATTGCCTTCTGGATGGGCAGACCCGCTTTGACGCCGACATAGATCGTGTTGCTGGCATCACGATGCTGCAGCGGATTCTCGAAGCTCACGACATGCGTCGCAGAGATTGCAAAGGCGCCTGCCAACACACTTTGAAATGCCTGATCCGGTGGATCGTTCGACCACAGCGCGAACACCCCGCCGGGTTGCAAATGCTCGGCGAGCCCTGTCAAACCGGCCGGCTCGTACAGCGCAGCGTGGCGCGGATGCAGCAGGTTTCGCGGCGAATGATCGATATCCACCAGCACCGCATCGAAGCGGCGGCCGGGGGCGAGCGGATCGAATCCCTCCGACGAAGCCGACATCGCGAAGAAGTCGCCGTGAACGAGACGGCAGCGCGGATCGCCGGTGATCTGCTTGCCGAGCGGCAGCAGACCCTGCGTGTGCCATTCGATCACTTCGGCCAGCGCGTCGACCACGATCAATGATTTGACAGAAGGATTTTCCAGCGCGGCTTGCGCCGTATAGCCGAGCCCGAGGCCACCGACGACCACGTCGAGATCGCGACGCTCGAGCGCCGCCAATCCGAGCCGGGCGAGCGCGATCTCGGCGACCGTGAACAGGCTCGACATCAGGAACTCGTCGCCGAGCTTGATCTCATAGACGTCGAGGCCGGAATCGAGTTGCCTCCGCCGCCGCAGGCTGAGCACGCCCATTGGCGTCGGGCGGAAATCCAGTTCCTCGAAATACACGCTCATCGCCGTCCCGCCCCTGACCGCCATCCAAAACCGCGGCACATATGACGGCGGCTTGGCCGCAGCCCCGTTGCAAGAAGCCTATCCCCGCGCGCTTGCCAAGGCCGGGACTGAACTAGTAGAAGGACGCACGCTTGCACCGGAGATGGCTGATCCGTCGCAGGAACTGGAAGAATGCGCCTTAAGTATTTGATAATATTGGGGAATGGTGTAACGGTAGCACAACAGACTCTGACTCTGTTTGTCTAGGTTCGAATCCTAGTTCCCCAGCCAGGCTCGAATTTCCCGTCGCAGATCAAAGACTTCTAACCCGCAGCTTTTCGAAAAACCGCGGTGGTCCACAACAATGGTCCACAACGAGGTTCGAATGGCGTCCGGTCGGTATCTGCGGCGGCGTGGTCATACATGGTTTTTTC
>JBAUUA010000601.1:0-12630 GCA_049582465.1 Bradyrhizobium sp.
GTGTCCAGCAAGTGTCCAGTTGACGTGCGTTTTCGCCAGCGAACGCCTACGAACGCCCAGGCACGCTTATGTCCAGTTATATCAGCAGTTACAGAGACATATACGAACGTGGGCGAACGCCGACGAACGCGATGAACGCCGCGAATTAGCCCTCTCAAGGCTGAAACAGGGGTTCGATTCCCCTAGGGAGCGCCAAGAGATCCTTGCAAACGGTTGCAACCTGCGCTCAATCTGGCGTGGCTCGCCTAAAAAACAACGTAAACTCACGTTCCCGATATCCGGACCGTATAATTTCAGGCCAACTTGGCGGTAGCGCGGATGTCCATGTTTGCTGGCAGATTAGGTCTCGTGTTCGTCGTAGCGGTGCTCTGTCTGGGCGGGCGAACGGCGCATGCTCAGTCGGCCCCGGTGACCTATTTCACGCCGGGCTGGCTCGGCTTCGGCGGCGATCTGGGTGCCGGCCAGGGCGCGAATGCGGACGGCAACGTTGCGCGCTTCGATGCTGGTGGCGCCGGTGGCTTTTCCTCGACACGCTACAATTTTTCGAATGGCTGGTTTGTCGGCAACGAACGCGGCGGCATGGGCTTGGGCGGCATCAACCAGGCTGGCGCGTTCGGCTCGCTCCAAACCGAAGGCGTGCAGTACGGCTATAATTTCAAGAACGCTCCTGTCTCCGTCTACGCCGGTTTCGACACGCTGAAATACAATCCAGGTATCGGCGGCGCTTTTTCGCCGTTCGACTTCACGTCCAGCACGGCGCCCGGCTATGGCATGCATGCGGGCGTCGAAATCAAGCCGACGTCGAATCTCAGCCTGTCGCTCGGGGTCGGCTATACCCAGCAGTCGGGACGCCTCGACACCGACAGCAAATCGCCCTCGCTGTCCAACGCTTCTCAGGTTGACCTCGTCGGCGGCTGGCGCTGACGCTGGACTTCGTAGGCGCGCCCTGCCAGCTGCGGGATTTCGCACTTCGCCCATCGCCAAATTTGCACAGGATCGCCCGCGTTTTGCCGGGGCCGGGCGTTCGCACGCCCCCTTGACTCGCGCCAAAAATCTGATTTCATATATGGAATAAGCAAAACATATATGAAATGAGGAGAGGATGGGTCTTCCCGAGGCGGCGATCGCCCACTACCGCGAGCACGGCTATTACGCGCCGGTCCGGGTGATGTCGGCGGACGAAGCCGAAAGCATTCGCCGGCGGCTGGAGGCGCATGAAGCCATCCATGGCGCGCTGAAGGGATCGATGCGCCACAAGAGCCATCTGCTGTTCACCTGGCTCGACGGCCTGATCCGGCATCCCGCGGTTCTCGATGCCGTCGAAAACGTGATCGGCCCCGACATTCTCTGCTGGAGCAGCACGTTCTTCATCAAGGAGCCGCGCGATCCCGGCTTCGTGTCGTGGCACCAGGATTCGACCTATTGGGGTCTGGACCCCGCCGACATCGTCACCGCCTGGGTCGCACTCTCCGAGAGCACGGCCGAGAACGGCGCCATGCGCGTCATCCCGGACACGCAAAGCCTGGAGCAGATCGCTCACCGCGACACGTTCGATGCCAATAATCTCCTGACGCGCGGTCAGGAGATCGCGGTGGAGGTCGATGAGGCCAAGGCCGTGATGCTGTCGCTGCAGCCGGGCGAAATGTCGCTGCATCACGTGCGGCTGATCCACGGCTCCGATCCCAATCCTTCCGGCAAACGCCGGATCGGCTTTGCGATCCGCTACCTGCCGACGCATGTGCGGCGGATCGTCGGAGTCCGCGACAGCGCGACGCTGGTTCGCGGCGTCGACCGGTTCGGCAATTTCGAGCCCGAATATGCGCCGGACCACGATCTCTCCGATGCCGCACGCGCCTTCCATGCGCGCGTCATGGGCGACCAGCAGAACGTATTGATGAAGAACGCCCCGGCCGGTGCGATGCGCTGAGCCGCGCGGCAGCGAGCTTAGAATGCAGAAAGAGTTGAAATGACCGATCTCGACGACCGCAACCGCCGCATGTTCGGCGACTACAGACTGAAGCCGAACAGCGGCGTGAACCCGCCTTATTCGCCCGCCTATCCCGTGGAATGGGGATGCGCGCTGCGCACCGTCGAGATCGTCACGCGCGTCGAGCCGCCAAAGGTCAGGAATCTGCTGGCGGACACGCCGTTCGAAATCGCGGGCGATCGCGTCGCGTTCAGGTTCATGCTGTCTCCGGGTCATTCCATGGCGGTGCACGCCGGGCAGATGTTCGACCTGATGATCACCGTTCCCGTGCGTTACAAGGGACTGTTCACCGAAACGCACATCTTCATGTATTGCAGCGACCCGATGGGCATCTGCGCGGGGCGCGAAGTCTTCGGCTACACCAAGAAGGATACGAACTACGCCTTCGACGAGCGCCCCGACGGCTCGATCTCCGGATGGGTCCGGCGGCGCGGGATTCCGTTGGCGGATTTCAGCTTCGCGCCCGATGCGGCTGCGCCGATCGTGCGCATCGTCGACGGTGCGGAGCTGCCCGCGGGCGAGATTCACGTTCGCCGTCTGCCGCATCCCGAGCGCCTGGAAACGGCTTACGCCGACATCGCCTATCGCCGCACCCCTCTCAAATACTCGGCGCCGCGGCCCGGCCGTGCGGTCATGACGCTTCATCCCAGCGAGTACGATCCGATCGCGGATCTGAAGCCGGAGATATTGGGTGCGCATTTCATGGTGTCGGACGTCTATGGCGGCGGCTTCGAGGTGGAGGACCGCCGGCTGATCGAGCGTCTGATTCCGTAAAACAAGACGACCTGGGCGCCAAGCACGCGCGGGCGAAATCACATCGGCGTCGCGACAACGGTCCGGCCGAATAACAGGGAGGCTTCGATGATGGATAGGTTTCTTCCGTTGAACCGCCGCCGGTTCCTGGCCGGCGCCGGAGGACTGGCGCTGTCCGCGGGCAGTTTCGGCGCACGGGCCGACGACGCGGCACCGCTGCGGCTAGGCGTGCTGACGGACATGTCGAGCCTCTATGCCGACATCACCGGACCCGGCTCGCTTGCCGCCGCGAAGATGGCGGTGGAGGACTTTCTGGCATCGCCCCACAAGATGAAGCGCCCGATCGAGGTCGTCAGCGGCGACCACATGAACAAGGCCGACCTCGGGGCGAACATCGCCCGCGAGTGGATCGATCGCGACAATGTGGATGTGATCATCGACGTGCCGAACTCCGCGGTCGCGCTCGCCGTGCGCAATATCGTCGAGCAGAAGAACAAGGCGATCCTGGTCTCGGGCGCGTCGTCGTCGGATCTGACCGGCAAGGCCTGCTCGCCCAATCTGGTGCACTGGAGCTATGATACCTACGCGCTCTCTTCGGGCACCGCGCGCGCCGTCGTCGCCGAGGGCGGCAAGACCTGGTTCACGCTGACCGCCGACTATGCTTTCGGCCACGCGATGGAGCAGGAGGTGAAGACCGTCGTCCAGAAACTGGGCGGCACCGTCGTCGGAGGCGTCCGCGCGCCGATCAATTCCCAGGACTTCTCGTCCTTCCTGCTGCAGGCGCAGGCGTCGAAGGCGCAGATCATCGCCCTGATCAACGCCGGCGGCGATACCATCAACTCGATCAAGCAGTCGGTCGAATTCGGCATTCAGAATGGCGGCCAGCGGGTCGTGGCAACCGTGCTCTATCTGAGCGATGTGCATTCGCTGGGGTTGAAGGTCGCGCAGGGGCTTCAGTTCACCGAATCGTTTTACTGGGACCTGAACGACGCGACGCGCGCATGGGCCAAGCGTTTTGCCCCGCGTAATAACGGAAGATATCCGACGGCGATGCAGGCCGGTGTCTACGGCGCCACGCTTCATTACCTCAAGGCGGTGGACGAGATCGGGGTGTCCGCTGACGGCAAGGCCGTGGTCGAGGAAATGAAGAAGCTGCCGACGGACGATCCCCTGTTCGGCAAGGGCACCATTCGCGCCGACGGCCGCAAGCTGCACAACATGTATCTGTTCGAGGTCAAGAAGCCGGACGAGTCCAAGTATCCCTGGGATTACTACAAACTGGTCAAGACGATTCCGCCGGCGGAAGCCTGGCGTCCGCTCGAAGAGGGCGGTTGCGATTTCCTCAAATCGTGACGCATCATCTCGATACAGACCGTCCGGTGGCGCTGGTCACCGGCGGCGGCGGCGATATCGGCCGCGCCATCGCGCTGCGATGGGCGCGGACGAGCGAGGCCGTTGCCATCGTCGACATCGATCAGCACGCGGCCGACGAGACCGCGCGCCTGGTGGAAGCGGCCGGTTGCCGGGCGATGGCGATCCGCGCCGATGTCGCCAGTTCGCTGGAGACCGCGGCCTTCGTCGAGGCGATTGAGAGCGGGCTCGGCCCGATCGCCATCTTCGCCAACAACGCTGGCATCGAGGGCGTGGTCGCGCCGCTGCATGAATATCCGGAAGACGCGTTCGATCGCCTGCAGCATGTCAATGTAAAGGGCGTCTTCCTCGGGCTGAAATATGTGCTCGCCCGAATGATCCCGCGCGGCGCCGGCGCCATCGTCAACACGGCGTCGACCTCGGCGATCCGCGGCCGCGCCGGCCTTGCCGGCTATGTCGCATCCAAGCATGCCGTGCTCGGCCTGACCCGCACCGCCGCACTGGAAGTGATGGGAACCGGGATCCGGGTGAATGCCGTTCTGCCCGGACCCGTCGAGTCGCGGATGATCCGGGAATTGGACCGTGCAGCCGGCGCTGGCGCCACCGGGCTGCGCCGGGCGGGTTCTGCGACCTATGGCCGGCCCGAAAATATCGCCGATGTCGTGGCTTTTCTCGCATCCGGCGAAGCCGCCCATGTCAACGGCGCGGCGTGGGTGGTGGATGCCGGAACGACGGTCGGGTAATTCAGCTGACGGGGCTGCCGCCGATCTTTTCGGAGACGACTTTCGCGGCATCGCGGAGCTCGCTCGCAATCGAGGCGGCTTCGCTTGCCGGAATCTTGTCCTGCCGCAGCAGCGGCACGGTCAGCGCCGCCACGGCGCGGCCGGATGCTTCGACGATCGGGCAGCT
This sequence comes from Bradyrhizobium sp., assembly GCA_049582465.1. Lineage (GTDB taxonomy): Bacteria > Pseudomonadota > Alphaproteobacteria > Rhizobiales > Xanthobacteraceae > Bradyrhizobium. The sequence goes on from JBAUUA010000601.1 coordinate 5,021, forward strand.
ATAGGCGAGGATGCGGGTGTAACCGTCGTCGTTGGAAAAATTGCCGCCCTCGGCGGAGATACGGTCCAATGCCGCCAGCGCCTTCTTGCTGCCGATGCGATCGTGGCTGGCGATGACTTCCGCGAGCTCCTGGCGCCGGCCTTCGAGCTGAAAGGCCGCGAGCACCTTCGCGGAAGCATATTGCTGGGTGAGGGGAAATACCGCTCCGACCTTCACCGACCAGCCCATCAGCCATTCCGGCTCGATCCGTGCGATCACCATGAACTGCTCGCCGTGCAGGACGGTGAGGTGGCAGGACAGTTGAACGCGGCCGGCGAGCTGTTCCATGACCGGAAGTGCGGCCTTGAGCAGCCTCTCCGTCGGCGGAAATTGCGACGCGATCCGGAACAATTTGAGCGTCAGCGTATATTCCGCCGTCGCGGGATCGCGCGTGACATAGCCGCGGCGCTCCAGCGCCACCAGCATCCGGAATATCTCGCCCACGGAACGTCCGACCCGCTCGGCAAGCTGCTTCTGGCTGAGACCGCGCGATTCCGCCGCCAGCGCTTCCAAGAGATCAAGTCCCTTTTCAAGCGCCGGAGCTCCCGGCTGGACGGCCTGTTTCGCCTTCTTCATCTGCTGAGCCCCGGGAGATGACGAATATCAGATTACGAACATCGCGATCCCCCCTGACGTCGTCTGCGGAGGCGGATCAGTGCGGATGTAGCCGATCCCTTCGCGGACGAAAAGTGCCCCGGAGATGCACCGGGAGGGAGCCCTTCAGTGAAGTCGCGGGCCGCGCACGCGGCGATCACCCAACAGCCATTTCCTTCGCGCCGCCCAGCAGCTTGATGTTGAGCTTGCCGCCAGCGAACAACATATCGTCCAGCGCCTCGCCGACATCGTCGGGCAGGACTGTTGTGCCGCCATCCCGGGCAATGCTTGCCTGCGCGATGCGCCGCATCAGCTCCTTGATGAACGCGGCGCTGACGCCCTTTGTGCGTCGCGCGGCCTCATCCACGACCGCATCGCCGAGCGGCAGGCCTCTGCCATAGAGTTCGACGAGCTTGGCGCGGCCGACATCGTCCGGAAGCGGCACCTCGATCGCCTGGTCGATACGACCGGGGCGGCTTGCCAGGGCGCCCTCAAGCTGCTCCGGCCGGTTGGTGGTGAGGATGAACAGGATATCGGCATTTTCCTTCAATCCATCCATCTCGTTGAGAAGCGCGTTGAGCATGGATTCCTCGCACGGCCCCATCTGGTCGCGATCGCGTGCAATCAGATCGACGTCCTCGATCACGACCATCGCAGGCTGCAGCAGGCGGGCGAGACTCATGTACTGGGCCAGCAATGAAACCTGCGCGGCCGTGATGATCAGGGTGGTGTGGCCGGGCAGGTTGCTCGCCAGATAGCGGATGGTATGGGTCTTTCCGGTTCCGGGCGGCCCATACAGCAGGATGCCCTTGCGGGTAGATTGCCCCAGCCGGCGCAGTTGCGTGCGGTTCCCCACGAAGCTCAGGACGTTGCGGTCGAGCAGCTTCAGCGCGGCTTCGGGCAGGATCACGTCCTCGCGCTGGACCGTCGCCAGCTTATGGACCATGACGCCCCTCGAGCGTCCTCGATAATCCGCGTCGCGCTCGAGCGACAGGATCTTGCCGCGATAGGAACGCGCTGCGTTGACCGCATTCTCCAACTCGGAGAAACACCGCTGCACGAACTGCGCGCCGCCTGCGCCGACCGGCACCGCGATTTCGACGCGTGTTCCGGCTTCGAAGCCGTACTCACGATGCGAGGAGAGGACGACGGCATAACGCAGATCGTCGTCCTGGCAGAGCCATAGGCCGTTATTGAGACATTTCACAGGCGCTGTTTCGCCGACATCGACATCGTGATACTGCGCCGGCGCGATGGCCTGAGCATCCCCGCCATCTCTGGTCAGTCCCGCGAAGGTCAACGTCTCGTAGCGATGCTGTTCGTAGATGCCGAAAAACCGGAGCGGCGAGGCGGAGAACAGCCGATCGACGGCAACTTGAACGTCTGCGCGCATATGCCCCGGAAATTGTCGCGTCGTCGCGACCAGTTGATCGCGCGGAATGCCGGCGAAATGCCAGTTCAGCGCGTCGCAGGCATGGCTGAACTGCTTGGTGCGAGTGGCTTCGGAAAGGTTGTTCGTGACCTCGCCGGTGCAATCGTCGCAGACCAGCGTCGTCACGCCTCTGAGCGTGAGCCGGTTGTCGTTCGAAAACGCGCCGCAGAGTTTGCATTTGTCGTCAGGCATTTCACTGCCCGCTGCAACTGCCTCGCTCGTGACGACGAGCCGATGACCCGCAGCATCGATGCGTTGCCGGGCGGCCTTGAGCATCTTGGTGGCAATGTCGCGCGGATGGGTCCCGCAAATTGCGTGCCCATGTTTTTCGATCGCATCGATGAGCTTGACTGCGTCGGCATAGGGCCGCTTCAGCACCAGGCACAGAAGCTCAAGGACGAAATCCTCCGGTGTGTCATTGTCGTTGCGAAGGACGATCCGGAGGAGATCGGCCTTGCTTTGAACATCCCCCATGGCGTAGCGCTCCCGATGAACCGAGTTTCGGCGGTTATTCTCGGTCGTGGAGACTAGAACAGAAGAACATTGTCATTACCCCAGCCTCAGGGAAATATCAAAAGGCGGGTAGGCAACGATCGTCCGACCGGCGGCCTTGCGAATCTCATGTCTCGCGCCGCAACTTGTCTTGCGCCCTCAAAGACAGCCCATGTTCCGCCCGCCAGGCTCTCGCCTTCAGCGGCTGTGGCGCAGGTTTCGCCAGGGAACATCTTGCACGGATCGCCAGCGGGCGACGTGTCTCACGCCTTAGCGCACCCAGAGCGGCGGGTACGCTGCTTCCTGCGCCGGCTTCTGCATGGCCCCTCGCCGTTGCGACGATGGCGTCACCGATCCTGTGACCGCGACCTGGTCAGGACCGGGCTTGCCGGCCGCGGCCGGCGCGGATTTCGAGTGATCTGCTTTTTCGCTCCGTTTCGCCGGCGCGATGTCGGCGAAAGCGCGGCCGATCTTTCGTATGCGATAGAGAATGGTGCCACGGTCGATATAGGCCGGCAAGAACCTCGGATCGCGCTGCAGCGCCTGATCAAGATCGGCGATTGCGCTGTGCACGTCGCCGTGGTGGTAGGCGGACATTCCCCGGGCCCGCAGTGTCCTTGCCTCGGTCGCGTCGGGATCGGGAGCCGGGTCGACATGGACCGGCGCGGCGCTCTCCGCATCCGTCCGGACCATGGCGACGTTCGGCGCGCCGGGATTGCCTGCACCCATGGGATTTGCGGATGATGTGACCTTGTCGGCCGTATCCACCGGCGCTGCGGCGCCGACGGCGACGATCGCGGGCGATGCGTCCATGGCGGTGTCGACGTCGTCGGATGGAGCGACCGAGGCGGCCGACATGTGCATGAACAACAGATATCCCCCGACGGTCATGATGGATACGCCGGCAAAGGCCATCACGCCCGAGGCAAGCCTGTAGATCCGTGTGAAGACGGCCTGCTGTTTGGATGCCTGCTCCTGCTCCACATACGCGAGACTGAGCAGGTGATCGTAGGCGGCGCGCTGTTCGGGATCGCAAAGGATCTCGTTGGCGCGGATGATCTCCCTGAATCTCAGCGCGGCGTCTGGATCGTCAGGTCTGAGGTCGGGGTGGGCGCCCTTGACCGCTTTGCGGAATGCCGTCCGTAGATCCTCGGCATCATCGTGCGGAAGGGCCCCGAGTAAATCGTAAAGCGTATCCATCGTCGCTCTCGCCGCTGGATTTCCTCGTCTCCGACCGAAATTCCCGCTGCGAATTTACTCGGGAGCACGCGTACAAACTCAACATCACTACCTGTGGATAATGTTGGTCCAGTGCGGCAGAAAAATGACTCTGGCCATGGACTTAGCCCCGCTCCGAACACCCGCCGGGCGGCCGCCGAACCGCGGCCATCGGGCGGGCCCGATCTGGCCTGTTGTTGCGGCGCTCAACGCGTACGGGGGTTTGCAAGCGATGTTTTCCGCACTTTTCACGGCGTTTTCGCGCGCCTTCCGGCTTCAGCAGCGACCGCCGATCTCGGTCCGGTGGGCTTGAGCCCGGACCGTTTGGAGCCACGGTCGGGTAAAGGTTGTGGCGCAAGCAAGGCAAGGTCGCGACGGGACGTTCGCGTCTCAGCCGCCAGGACGCCGGGCTGAAAGCCCCGCCGACGTCGCACCGGCCTGTTTCTTGCCAGACATGCCTCTGCCTTGGGGGATTTGTCCGAATGGCGACAATCCCGTGCCGGACAGTTCGGCTGCAGCGTCGGTTGCCTGACAAGAAACAGCGACACATTGGGGAATAGTTCATGACGGACATGGCGGAACTGAAGAAGCGCAAGGAAGCGCTCAATCTGGCGATTGTGTATGTCGACCCCGATGCCTTCATCGCCCATTTCATGGGGTGGCTGGAGATCACCGCGTTCATCACGGCGCAGCGGGCGGGCCTTGCCCGAACGCCCGACGACGGGATCACACCAATGCTGTCGGAAGATCAGTTGAAACGTGACGATGTGCAGAATGTCGGCAATGACGCGATCTTCGCGTTCTGCATGACGGCGGCGCTGAAAGGTGACAAGGCCGCGGTCGACAAAGTGGAAGCCGCTCTGGCGGAGAGCATGGGGAAAGATTTCCCCGGCTCGTCCGGTTTGTGGCATTTTCGCGCGACGATCGAAAATCCGGCCACGCTGGAAGACTTCGTCGGCCAGGCCGGCAAGAAATTGTTGCTCGGTGACATCCCGCCGCCGCCGCTGCGTGCCAAGGAAAACTGGAACACCGGCCTTCGCTTCTTCGAGAAGGCACGCAAATCCAATTTCGTCCACGAGATCATGTATCCCCTGGCAAAGTGGACCCGCGAGCGCTGGACCGAGACGCTGGACAAGGGCGTAGCTTTCTCCAGCACATCGAGGACAACGTTCCGGTGTTGCGCGAGGCGTTGGAAGATACCCGAAACGACCAGCCCTTCATCGCGAACTCGCTGCTGAAGCTGGCGCCCGCGGTGGATATGGAACTGAATGAGGAGTACCAGGGATTTCTGCGGTCGCTGGCGCGCAGGATTTGAGAACGATGTTCAACCGGGTGTGCAAAGCCGAAACGATCGCCGAAGGCGGCATGCGGATCGTCATCGCCGATGCCCATGTCATCGTGCTGGCCCGGCCCGAGAACGGCGCCATCAAGGCGTTTCAGGGCGTGTGCCCTCACAGCAATATGCCCCTGGCCGAGGCCGAATTCGACGGCACGGTGCTGACCTGTCCCAGCCATCCCTGGACCTGGAATTTGAATACAGGCGAGCCCATCCACCCCAAAGAGAGTGCGCTTGCCGAATATCCGGTCAAGGTCGAGGATGGGGTCGTCTACATCGATACCGAGGGCGTCTCGCCGTTGTTTGCATCGCCATGATCGTGGAACTATAGAGGGTCTGCATCGGCACGACATGTCGCATGCCGGACGAATTGAGATTTGATCCTCACCATGGCTGATTTCCACGGCGTCTTTCCCTATCTGGTCTCGCCCGTCGATGCCGACGGAAAAATCCGCACCGATGTGCTGGCGCGGCTTTGCGAGGATCTCATCGCATCCGGCGTGCATGGGTTGACGCCGCTGGGATCGACCGGCGAGTTCGCTTATCTCGACAATCCGCGGCGTTCGGCCGTGGTGCAGGCCACGATCGAGGCGGCCAAGGGCCGGGTGCCGGTGGTGGCCGGCGTCGCCTCGACGTCGACAGCGGACGCGGTTGCGCAGGCAAAAGCCTATCAAAAGCTCGGCGCCGACGGCATCCTCGCCATCCTGGAAGCCTATTTTCCGCTGCAGGACGCGCAGGTCGAATCCTACTTCCGTGCGATCGCGGATGCGGTCGATATTCCCGTGGTGATCTACACCAATCCGAATTTCCAGCGCTCCGATCTGACGCTCGACGTCATCGCCCGGCTCGCGAGCCATCCGCGGATCGGTTACATCAAGGACGCTTCCACCAATACCGGGCGGCTGCTGTCGATCATGAATCGCTGCGGCGACGGCATCAAGGTGTTCGCAGCATCGGCGCACATTCCGGCCGCCGTGATGTTGATCGGCGGCGTCGGCTGGATGGCGGGACCGGCGTGCCTGATTCCGCGGCAGAGCGTCGAGCTCTACAATCTCTGCCAGGCTGCGTGCTGGGACGACGCACTCGTCCTGCAGCGGCGGCTGTGGCGGATGAACGAGGCGTTCGCGCGCTACAACCTCGCCGCCTGCATCAAGGCGGGGCTTGCGATCCAGGGCTACGACGTCGGCGATCCCATCGCGCCGCAGCCGGCGCTGACGGCCGAGGCGCGCGAGGCGGTGGCGGCGATGCTGCGGGATCTGGGCTAGCGACCATCGCTTATTCCCGGGCGGGGCGAAGCCTTGCGCCCGGAATTCGTAACCACCGTCGGAAGCATGCATTCCGGGCTCGTGTCACGCGCGCCCCGGTTGGTTGTAACGCGCCCAAAATCCGCTAAAACCCGCTCCAAGCCAGTCGAACAAGAGACTCGAAGGACAAACTGATGAACATTCTTCCCGGCAATATGCGTTTCGGTGCGGGCCAGCCTGTCAAGCGTCTTGAGGACCAGCGACTTCTCACCGGGAAGGGTCAGTTCATCGACGACAAGCCCGAGGAGGGCGCGCTGTGGCTGCATGTGCTGCGCTCGCCGCATGCCCATGCCAGGATCGTATCGATCGATACCAAGGTCGCGAAGGACATTCCCGGCGTCGTAGCGATCTACACCGGCGCCGACCTGATTGCCGATGATGTCGGCACCATCCCGACGCTGTCGGTGTTCATGCGCCCCGACGGCAAGCCGATGACGGTGCCGCCGCGCCGGCTGCTCGCCCACGAGATCGTGCGCTTTGCCGGCGAGCCGGTCGCAGCTGTTGTGGCGACCTCGCGCGTTGCGGCGCAGACCGCGGTCGAAGCGATCGCGGTCGACTACCAGGTGCTGCCGTCCGTGGTCGATCCCGTCGAGGCGATCAAGCCGGGCGCGCCGGTCGTATGGCCGGAGGCGCCCGACAACATCGTCGCCGTCATGAGCTATGGCGACGCCGCCAAGGTCGAAGAAGCGTTTGCCAACGCCGCGCACAAGGTGTCGCTCGACCTGGTCAGCCAGCGGCTGGTGCCCTCTGCGATGGAGCCACGCTCCACCATTGCCGAGATCGAGAAGAAGACTGGGCGGTTGGTCCTGCATGTGCAATCGCAGACGCCGGGCTCGACCCGCGACGTGCTGGCGGAAGCCGTGCTGCAGCGGCCGAAGGAAAGCGTGCGCGTGCTGGTCGGCGATATCGGCGGCGGTTTTGGGCAGAAGACCAACCTCTATCCGGAAGACGGCATCGTGGCCTATGCCGCGACCAAGCTGAACCGCAAGGTGCGCTGGCGCGGCGACCGCACCGACGAGTTCGTCGGCGGCACCCATGGCCGCGACCTGACATCGACTGGCGAATTCGCGCTCGATGCCAAAGGCCGCGTGCAGGCCTATCGGGTGCGCTCGCTCGGCGGCACCGGGGCTTATATCTCCGGCGCCGGCACCATCATTCCGCTGGTGCTCGGCCCCTTCGTTCAGTCCGGCGTCTA
>JBAUUA010000602.1:0-3790 GCA_049582465.1 Bradyrhizobium sp.
TCCTCGGCGTCCATCGCCAGCATGTTGCGATAGAGCATGGTGGTCGGCTTCAGGAACGATTCCGACAGCGACAGCGCCGGCAATTCCATCGGAAAGCCGCCGGCCATCAGTACGCCGCGCTTGACGTCGTCGACGCGGCTCTTGAAATGCATATGGCAGGGCTGCGCGTCCGACCAGGTGTTGAGGATCGCGATCACGGGCCGGCCCTTCCACTCCTCCGGCACGTAGCCCATCTGCATCGCGCGCGAGCGATGGCCGAAGGCGCGCAGATCGTCGGGCGCGAACCAGCGCGCGCTGCGCAGCGTTTCCGCATGTTTCTTGTTGTCTGCCATCATCACACCTGTTCGAGACCGGTCAGGTCATCTCACAGGCGGTCCGTGCCGGGCAAGCCCGCTGCTGGCCGGCGCCGGCACATGGCGGCCGATTTTCAGGAGGCCAGCACGGTGGCGGCGAAGGCTTCCCGCAGCCGCTGCGCCAGTTCGGCCTTGCGGTTCGACGTAGGGTTCATTCTTGACGGATACCCCTCGCCAAATTCCGGAAGGCGCTATTCACAGCATCGCTCTTCGGGTGCGCAACGCTGGGCAGCGTCACCTTTTCATTCGCGATTTAATCGGGGATGAACCAATGGAGCCGTGCAACTGCGGCATGTGGTATCAAATCACCGCCGCAGGTTCCATCACGGAGCTGGAGCAAAGCGAATCATTGCCGGCAATGCCGTGTCGGACAACGTCTGCCCTGTAACGGGCATAGCAGACGTTGATACATCGCATTTTTTCAACAGCATCGCGCGCATGCGGCCGAAGAAAGGCTTGCGCGTGGCAGACAATGGATTCACAACCCAACATTGACACAATTGGTGCTTCGCGGAAGGTCAGCTTTGGCGCAAATCCTGATCGTCGACGATGACATCGCCGTTCGGGCGACCATCAGGCTGCTGCTGGAGCGCGCAGGCCACGGCGTTGTCGTCGCCGGCGACGGCTGCAAGGCATTGGCGGTATTCGGGGCGGGAAATTTCGACCTGGTGTTTCTCGACATCTTCATGCCGGGAATGGACGGGCTGGAAACGATGCGGCTCATGCATCTCCAGCAGCCGCTGATCCCGATCATTGTGATCTCCGGCCGGCCGGTCGACCCGGATCCCGCGGGAGGGCCAGACTTTCTGACCATGGCGACCAAACTCGGCGCTGTCAGCAGCCTGCAAAAGCCCTTCAGACCGGCCGCCTTGCTCGCGGCGGTCGCGGAATCTCTTGACCGCGCAACGCGCTCGTCGTCATCTTCCGTTCCAACCGGCTACATTGCGCCGGGCCCATGATGGCAAGAACGCGTCGCCGGTCCTGCCCGGATGCGTACCGAAGTGGGAAGGAAACGGCGCGAACGCAAAGATGACGCTTGCGACCCGACTAGCCATCGCGATGATTCTGCTGGTTGCGATCGCGGTCTCCGCGGTCGGATGGCTGAGCTATCGCAGCGTCGAGCAGGTGCTGCTGCCGCGCATCCTCGATCGCATTGAAACCCATTCGCGGCTGGTCGCCGCCGACCTCGAATCCTATGTCGCGGGGGCTCGCGGCGATATCGCCGGCTTTCGCTCCGCCGCGGCGCTGCAAGGGCTGATGCGCGCCCATCTGGCCGGGGGCAATGACAGCATCGATCATGTCTCCGAAAGCACGTGGCGGGAGCGGATGGCAGCCCGTCTTGCCGGCGAACTCGATGCCAAACCTGCCTATGCGGAGTTTCGTATCATCGGTGTCGAGGACGGCGGACGCGAAATCATCAAGGCGGACCGCCTGGGTCCCGGTGGGGCTGTCCGGCTGGCGCCGGAGGCCGAACTGCGGCGGATGGGTGATAAGGCCTATTTCGCTGACACGATCAAGTTGCCACCCGATGAGTTGTACGTCTCAGCGCTCGATCTGATGGGAGAAGACGGGGCCGCCGCGGAGGCACATAAGCCGACGCTGCGTGTCGCAACAGCGGTCTTCTCGCCCGACGGCAAGCCGTTCGGTGTCGTTATCGTCAACGTCGACATGCGGCCGGCGCTGTTCCGCGTGCGTTCATCGATGCGGCCGGGCGAGACGATCTATGTCGTCAACAGCCGCGGCGACTATCTCGTCCACCCCGATCCCGCCCGCGAATTCGCCTCGCTGCTCGACAAGCCGGGCAACTGGCAGGACGACTTTCCCTATCTCGCCGCATCGATCGGCGCACGGCAGGGCGTGGCCCGAATCGTCAAGGATCAAGCCGGACGACCGGGCGGGGTGGCGCTCGCTCCGGCCATGCTGGCCGATCGCGAATGGGTCGGTATTATTGAAACATTCCCGAATGCGGTGTTCGTGGCGCCGGCGGCGTCCATCCGGAACACCGCCATGCTGGTCGGACTGATCGCGGTGCTGGGAGCGGCCGCGCTGGCCGTGTTCGTTGCCAACTCGCTGACCCGGCCGATCCGTCAATTGACCGCAGCCGTCGAGGGAATCGGCAAGAACGCTTCGGTTGCCATCCCCGTCGACGCGAGGGGCGAGACCGGCGTGCTGGCACGGGCGTTTGCCCAGGTGCTGGATGAGGCCAACGCCAAGACCGAGGCGCTGCAACGCGAGGTCCAGGAACATCGCCGGACCGAGGCAGCGCGCGATCATCACGCGGCGCGCGAGCGTCATTTCAGCGCCGCCGTCGAATCCTCCAACGACGCCATCATCACCAATTCCCTCGACGGCAAGATAACCGGCTGGAATCCGGCCGCCGAACGGCTGTTCGGATATAGCGCCAATGAGGCGGTCGGCAGGGATATCGAGTTCATCGTACCGCCGGACCGGACGGCGGAGGTCCATGACATCCTGCGCCGGGTCAGTTGGGGCGAAACGATCGAACAATACGAAACCGAGCGCGTGCGCAAGGACGGCCGCAGCGTCGAGGTCTCGCTCAGCATATATCCGATCAAGTCGCCGGAGGGCGCCATCATCGGCGCATCGAAGACCGTCCGCGACATTACCGAAAGCAGGCGAACCCAGCACGCACTCCGCCAGCAGATCGAGGAGCGCCGCCGCATTTTCGAAACCTCGCAGGATCTGATCCTGGTGATCGATCCGAAGGGAATCCTGGTTCAGGTGAGCCCCAGCGCAGAAATTATCCTGGGATATACGCCGGAAGAAATGATCGGTCGCAACGCGAGCGAATTCCTGCATCCCGACGATCTCGAAATCAGCCAGAAGGAAATGCGGCTGGCCCGACGCGGACAACGCGCGCAGAACACCGACTCGCGCTACGTCCACAAGGACGGACGGATCGTGATGCTGTCCTGGATGGGCACCTGGTCGGAACCGGTCCGACGGTATTTCTTCGTCGGCCGCGACATGACCGAAAGCCGGCTGGCGCAGGAAACGTTGCGCGAAAGCGAGCAACTGGCGCGCGGCATCATCGACACGGCGCTCGATGCCTTCGTCCAGATCGACGAGAGCGGCAGCATCCTGAACTGGAATTCGCAGGCCGAGAAGATCTTCGGATGGCCGCGCAAGGACGCGCTCGGAAAAAACTTCATCGAGCTGATCATCGCGGAATCGGAACGCGGCGAGCTGAAGGCGGCGCTGGACCGCTTCCTGCGTTCCGGGCAGGGCCAGATTCTCGGCAACCGCCGCGAAATCCGCGCGCTGCGGCGCCGCGAGGGCATCCTGTTCAACGGCTTCTTCCGCGATCTCACAGACAAGATCGCGGCGGAGGACCGCATCCGGCAATCCGAAAAGATGGAAGCCCTCGGTCAGCTCACCGGCGGCATCGCGCATGATTTCAACAATATCCTGACGGT
>JBAUUA010000603.1:0-11535 GCA_049582465.1 Bradyrhizobium sp.
GCGTCGAGAGCATCGCCAGACTGGGCGCGACTTTCCTGACCGTGCACGCCTATCCGCAAACCATGAAGGCCGCGGTCGAGGCCCGCGCCGGCTCCAGCCTGAAGATCCTGGCCGTCACCGTGCTGACCTCCTACGACGACGGCGATCTCCACGCCGCCGGCTACCGGCTCGGCGTCTCCGACCTGGTCGAGGCCCGCGCCCAGCAGGCGCAGGTGCTCGGCGTCGACGGCCTCGTCTGTTCGCCGGAGGAGGCAGCGGCGTTGCACAAGATCGTCGGCCACCAGATGGTGCTGGTGACGCCCGGCATCCGGCCGGCGGGAACTGCAACCGGCGACCAGAAGCGCATCATGACGCCGGCGCGCGCGATTTCCGCCGGCAGCGATTATCTGGTGGTCGGGCGGCCGGTGCTGGAGGCCGCCGATCCCAGGGCGGCGGCGGACGCCATCCAGGCGGAGATCGCGCAGGCGCTGCGCTAGAGCAAGAGAGGGAAAACACAGATGGCAAAAGGCTACTGGATCGCGCGGGTCGATGTTCACAACATGGACGGCTACAAGGAATATGTCGCGCAGAACGGCGCGGTGTTTGCCAAATACGGCGCCAAATTCCTGGTGCGCGGCGGCAAGCATGTCCCCAAGGAAGGCTCGTCGCGATCGCGCAACGTGGTGCTGGAATTCAAGGACTACGAGACCGCGCTCGCCTGCTACAATTCGCCGGAATATGTCCGCCTGGTCGCGCTGCGCTCGCCGCATGCGGAGAGCGACCTCGTGATCATCGAGGGCTATGACGGGCCGCAGCCGCAATAGCGGCTCCTGCTCGGTTGCCGGAACGGCCTGCCCCGGCTATACGGCAGGGGCGAGGTCTTGAAAAATGTCAGACATGCGCTTGATCGTTGCCGGAGCCGGCGGCCGGATGGGCCGCGCGCTGACGCGCGTCATTTCGGAAACCAGAGGTGCGGTGCTTGCCGGCGCGCTGGAGGCGCCCGGTTCCGAGCTGCTGGGCAAGGACGCCGGCGTGCTCGCCGGCCTGCCCGCCAACGGCATCAAGCTGTCGGCGGATTTGTGGTCGATGTCGGCCGATGCCGACGGCATCCTGGATTTCACCGTACCGGCCGCGACCATCGCCAATGTCGCGATCGCCGCCGAGCGCGGCCTGGTGCACGTCATCGGCACCACCGGGCTTTCGGGTTCGGATGATGCCGTGATCAAGAGCGTCACCTCGCGCGCCATCGTCGTCAAGTCGGGCAATATGAGCCTCGGCGTCAACCTGCTCGCGGCGCTGGTCAAGCGCGTCGCGCAATCGCTCGACGAGGGTTTCGACATCGAAATCCTGGAAATGCATCACCGCGCCAAGATCGACGCGCCGTCGGGCACCGCCTTGATGCTGGGCGAGGCCGCCGCCTCGGGCCGTAAAATCGCGCTCGACCAGCACGCCGTGCGGGGCCGCGACGGCATTACCGGCGCGCGGAAAACCGGCGATATCGGCTTTGCGTCATTGCGCGGCGGCAGCGTCACCGGCGATCACAGCGTGATCTTTGCCGGTCCTATGGAACGCATCGAGCTGACGCACCGGGCCGAGGATCGCACCATGTTCGCGCAAGGCGCCGTCAAGGCCGCGCTATGGGCGCGCACGCAGAAGCCGGGCATGTATTCGATGGCCGACGTGCTGGGCTTGAGCGATTTCTAGACCGGATGGAATCAAGAAAATGAGCGACCGACTGCTGGTGCTGGTGCGTCATGGCCAGAGCGAATGGAACCTGAAGAATCTCTTCACCGGCTGGAAGGATCCCGACCTCACCGAGCTGGGCGTCACCGAGGCCAAGGACGCCGGCCGCAAGCTGAAGGCGCAAGGGTTCACGTTCGACGTGGGCTTCACCTCGGCGCTGACGCGCGCGCAGCATACGATGGATCTGATGCTGACCGAATTGGGCCAGACCGGTCTTCCCGTCACCCGGCATCTCGCGCTCAACGAGCGCGACTACGGCGATCTCTCCGGCCTGAACAAGGATGACGCGCGCAAGAAATGGGGCGAGGAGCAGGTGCTGATCTGGCGACGTTCCTACGACGTGCCGCCGCCCGGCGGCGAAAGCCTGAAGGACACGCTGGCGCGCACGCTGCCTTATTACGTGCAGGAGATCCTGCCTTGCGTGCTGCGCGGCGAGCGCACGCTGGTCTCGGCCCACGGCAATTCGCTGCGCGCGCTGATCATGGTGCTGGAAAAGCTCTCGCCCGAAAATATCCTCAAACGCGAACTCGCCACCGGCGTGCCGATCATCTACCGGCTCAACGCCGATTCCACCGTGGCGTCGAAACTCGATCTGGCGGCGTGAGCGCGGGCGCGGAGATCGTCTCTCTGCGCGCGCCGGTCGCGGACGCCGCGCTCGATCAACTGGCCGACGTGCTGGTCGACTGCGTCGAGGGCGGCGCCAGCGTCAGCTTCATGGCGCCGTTCCCGCACGATTCGGCGCTGGCGTTCTTTCGCAAGGTCGCAAATTCGGTCGCCGCGGGCGATACCGTGTTGCTGGCGGCAAAACTCGACGGAAAAATCGTCGGTACGGTGCAGCTCGGGCTGGATACCCCACCCAACCAGCCGCACCGCGCCGACATCAAGAAGATGCTGGTGCATCGCGCGGCGCGCGGCCGTGGCATCGGTGCTGGCCTGATGACGGCGGTCGAGGAGGAAGCGCGGCGGCATGGCCGCTGGCTCCTGGTGCTGGACACCGTGCCCGGCGAAAACGGCCACCGCCTTTATCAGCGCGCCGGCTGGACGCAGACGGGCATTGTGCCCGATTACGCGATGTTTCCGGACGGCCGGCTGTGCGACACCGCCATCATGTGGAAGCGGCTGCAAAAACCGTAGGGTGGGCAAAGCGAAGCGTGCCCACCACTTGATCTGCGATCGACGATGGATGGTGGGCACGGCGCAAGTGCGCCTTTGCCCACCCTACGGCTATTTGGCTCCGGAGTCTGCTACTGCAACCCGACCTGCCCGGCTTCCCAGCCGAGCATCGCCTGCTTGCGGGTGATGCCCCAGTGATAGCCGGTGAGCGCGCCGCCCTTGCCGAGTGCGCGATGGCAGGGCACCACGAAGGAGATCGGGTTTTTTCCGACCGCGGCGCCGACCGCGCGCGAGGCCTTCGGGCTCCTGATCGAGCTCGCGATATCCGAATAGCAGACCGCGCGGCCCATCGGGATCTTCAACAGCGTCTCCCACACCCGCACCTCGAAATCGGTGCCGATCAGGACCACGCGCAGCGGCTGATCCGGCCGCCACAGTTTCGGGTCGAACACGCGCCGCGCCAGCCCGGCGGTGCCGTCGCGGTCTTCGACATAGGTCGCGCGCGGCCAGCGCCGCTGCATGTCGGCGAGCGCGGCCGGCTCTTCGCCCGGATCGGCAAACGCCAGCCCCGCGAGGCCGCGGCCGCTCGCGATCACGATGGCGGTGCCGAACGGCGAGGGATGGAAGCCGTAACGCAGCGTCATGCCGGCGCCGCCGTTCTTCCATTCGCCCGGCGACATCGCCTCATGGGTGACGAACAGATCGTGCAGCCGCCCCGGACCGGAAAGCCCGGAGTCGAGCGCCGCGTCGAGCACGCTGGCGGAATCGCGCAACAGGCCCTTGGCGTGATCGAGCGTCAGCGCCTGCATGAAGGCTTTTGGCGTCAGCCCGGCCCAGCGGCGAAACAGATGATGCAATTCGTCCGGCGTCACGGCGGCGGCGTCCGCCATCGCTTCGATGGTCGGCTGGTCGCGCCAGTGCTCCGAGATGAAAGCGATGGCGCGCCGCACTGAATCATAGTCGCGCAGCGCGGCGTTCTGGGGTCCCGGTTTGGTGAGGCGGTGCTCATTCATGGCGAGGTTCATCATGATGCTGATGTAGGCCGGGCGCGTCCTGTAAACCACCCGATTCCCGACGAGGTCTCACGAAACGGGATTGTAGGTCGGGCCGCGTTTGGCGGCTTGCAGCGCGGCCGTTAAGGCTTTGGCAAAGCTTGCTTTTTCGTCAGGTCCCAAAAAGCTGCCGATCGAGACGCTGCGCCCCCTGGAGACCAGATAGAGCCGTTCGATGCCGTATTCGGCGTGGCTGATCTGCTCGAGCCGCACCCACAGCGGATTGAGCACGAATTCCACCACATGGCCGCGATCGCTGATCCGGCGCACGCGCAGCTCCGACGGCGTCACCAGGATTTCCTCGCTCGCCTTGGCGCGGCGGAAATTGACCCGGAAGGCCCAGTAGATCGCCAGCACGTCGAGGCCGAAAACGGCGAACACGGGCCAGGCGCCCATCAGCAGGAACGCCAGCCCCGCGGCAAAACTGACGAAGGTGACGAACGCCATCACGACCAGAAAGCCGGTCCGGTTCAGCGAGCGATGCGGCGTCAGCAGCGCCGAAAACAATTCCGGCTGCACGTCCGGATCAAAATCGTTGCCTGCGGTCATTGCCTGTCAGTATACCCGCATCATGGCGAAAATCACCCGCAAGTCCCTGCCCAAATCGCGAGCATCGGTTCCTCAACGCACCCGCAGGTCCAAAGCGCCTGCGGGATCGCCGCCCAAGGCGAAAAAATCAGCCGGGAAAGCCGCGGCCGGTTCGCCTCATGCGGCTCCGACATCCAAAAAGACAAAACCGTGGACGGAAGCCGAGGTGCGCGAGGCCTTCAGCCGTTTTCGCAAAGCCAATCCCGAACCGAAGGGCGAGCTGGAGCATCTCAACCCCTACACGCTGCTGGTCGCGGTCGTGCTGTCGGCGCAGGCCACCGACGCCGGCGTCAACAAGGCGACGCGCGCGCTGTTTCAGGTAGCCGACACGCCGCAAAAAATGCGCGCGCTCGGCGAGGAGAAGCTGCGCGACTACATCAAGACCATCGGGCTTTACCGCAACAAGGCGAAGAACGTCATCGCGCTGTCGGAAAAGCTGATCGCCGAATTCGGCGGCGAGGTGCCGCGCAGCCGCGCCGAAATCGAGTCCTTGCCAGGCGCAGGACGCAAGACCGCCAATGTCGTGCTCAACATGGCCTTCGGCGAGCACACCATGGCGGTGGACACCCATGTGTTCCGGGTCGGCAACCGCACCGGGCTCGCGCCCGGCAACACGCCGCTGGAAGTGGAACTCGAACTCGAACGCGTGATTCCGCCCGAATTCATGCTGCATGCGCATCACTGGCTGATCCTGCACGGCCGCTACACCTGCCTCGCCCGCAAGCCGCGTTGTGAGGTATGCCTGATCAACGACCTCTGCCGCTGGCCGGAAAAGACGATTTGAGGCATGATTGCCGTCATACCTGACCGCATCCCGGCATGCGGGATCGTCCCTCGCGCGTCGCAAGGGACGGATTGAGTTAGAGGGTGTGCCCGTGAGTGAGCAGGTTCAGATCAGTCCGGCGCCTTCATCGGGTCAGACCGGATCGACCCCGTCCGCGCCTCCCGCTCCAGCCGCTGTCAAGGCGCCAACTTCGCCGTCGCCGGTTCCGCGGCACCTGGCCCGTCTCGCCATTCCGCTGCTCGCGGTGCTCGCGGCGCTCGCATTCGTCGCGCTGGCGACGCTGCGCTGGGACGAATGGGTCGGCGCCGCGGTGATCCAGACCACCAACGACGCCTATATCAAGGCGGACACCACGCGCCTGAGCAGCCGGGTCGCGGGCGAAGTTCTCAAGGTCGCCGTGACCGATTTTCAGCGTGTCAAGGCCGGCGATCTGCTGGTGCAGATCGATCCCGCCGATTACCAGGCACAGGTCGCGCAGGCCGAGGCCGGCGTCGCCGCCGCGCAAGCAGCCTTCGATAATCTCGCCAACCAGATCGAGCTGCAATACGCGACCATCGCGCAAGGCGAGGCGCAGCAGGTGTCCGCGCAGGCGCAGGAGATCGAAGCCCGGCAGGAGCAGGAGCGGCAACAGTCGCTGGCCCAGACCGATGCCGGCACCCGGCAAAAGCTCGAACAGGCCACGGCGGCCTACGCCCGCGCGCAGGCCGATGTGAAAGCGAGCCGGGCCGTGATCGCGGCGGAACGCCATCAGCTCGAAGTGCTCAACGGCACCAAGAAGCAGCGCGCGGCCGATATCGAGGCCGCCAAGGCGACCCTGACCGCGGCCAAACTCCGGCTTGGCTACACCCGGATCGTTGCTCCGTTCGACGGCGTGGTCGGCCAGCGCGAGGTGCAGGGGGGCGACTACGTCAATATCGGCAGCAACCTCATCGATATCGTGCCGCTGCCGGACGTCTATGTCATCGCCAATTACAAGGAGACGCAACTGACCCGCGTAAAGCCGGGCCAGCCGGTCGACGTCACCGTCGACACTTTCTCGGGCGAGAAGCTGCGCGGCCGCGTCGAGCGGATCGCGCCGGCCAGCGGGTCGCAATTCGCGCTGCTGCCGCCAGACAACGCCACCGGCAATTTCACCAAGGTGGTGCAGCGCATCCCGGTGCGGATCGCGCTCGACAAGGGCCAGAAGCTGCTGGATCGGCTGCTGCCGGGCATGTCGGTGGAAACCCGGATTCACACCGACGAGGCCGCATCCGATGGCGGAAAGTAGCGACAGCGGCCAGGGGCCGCTCTCGCGCGGCGGTATCGCGCCTCAGCCCTTGTTCGCGGTTGGCGCCGTGCTGCTCGGCTCGTTTCTGGCCAATTTCGACAGCCGCCTGACATCGGTCGGCCTGCCCGATCTGCGCGGCGCCTTCTCGCTTGGTTTCGACGAGGGCGCCTGGCTCTCGACGGCGTCGATCGGCTCGCAGATCTTCATTGCGCCGGCGGTGGCGTGGCTTGCGACCGCGTTCGGCCTGCGCCGTGTGCTCGGCATTCCGAGCCTCGTCTACGCGGTGGTCTCGCTGCTGATCCCGTTCGTGCGCGATTTCCCGACGCTGATCGCGCTCAGCATCATTCACGGCATGCTGCTCGGCACCTTCGTGCCCGCGACGCTGATGATCATCCTGCGCAACCTGCCGACCGCCTGGTGGCTGCCGGCGATCGCGATCTATGCGATCCGGGTCGGATTTGCGCTCGATACCGGCACCGCGCTGGTCGGTTTCTACGTCGATCACCTGGGATGGCAGTGGCTGTACTGGCAGGGCGCGGTGATCGCGCCGCTGATGGGACTGATGGTGTATCTCGGCACGCCGCGCGAACCGGTCAGCCGCGCGGTGCTGGCGGACGCCGACTGGGGCGGCATGCTGCTGTTGGGGTCGGGCGTTTCCATGATCTATGCCGCGCTCGATCAGGGCAATCGTCTCGACTGGCTGGGATCCGGGACCGTCGCGGCGCTGCTGATCGGCGGCGGCCTTTTGTGCGCGGCCTTCGTCGTCAACGAGTTCGTCGTTCGCCGGCCATGGGCCCATGTCAACGTGCTGTTCTCGCGCAATATCGGGCTCGCGCTGACCTGCATCGTGCTATACGCCCTCACCAGCCTGTCCAATTCGTCGCTGGTGCCGAATTTTCTCGGCGTCGTCGGCGAGTTGCGGCCCGAACAGACCGGCGTGCTGCTGGTGCTCTATGGCGCGCTGCCGATGTTCGTGCTGGTGCCGGTTTCGATCCTCCTGCTCCGGCATTTCGACTCGCGCTTCGTGCTGGTCTTCGGCCTGTCGGCTTTCGCCGCGGCGAACCTGCTGGGGACGCAGTTGACGCACGAGTGGGCGCGCGAAGATTTCATCCCGATCTCGCTGCTGCAATCGATCGGGCAGACGTTCACCCTGTTGCCGCTCATTCTGATTGCGCTGTCCAATGCCGATCCCACCCGTGCGACCGCCTTCGCGGCTTATATCCAGGTGGCACGGCTCGGCGGCGCGGAGATCGGCGTGGCGTTGATGGGCACCTGGCTTCGCGTGCGCGAGCAGATCCATTCCAATTATCTCGGCCAGCATCTGGCCGACGGCACCGAAAACGTGGAGCAGATCCTCAAGCAGCTTTCGGCCGGCTTTGCGAGCCACGGCGCGGGGCTCGCGCCGGCCCGCGCCGTGGGCTCGCTCTCGGCGCTGGTCGCGCGGGAGTCCAACGTGCTGGCCTATATCGACGGCTTCTGGCTGACGTTCTGGCTGGCGATGGCCGCACTCGGTGTTGTCGCCCTGATGACGCGCGCGCCGCCCGGACCCCTCACGCCCGCGCCGTTCGGCGTCGCGCGAGCGCTGATGCGGCGGCTCGGATGGGCGCGGGGGTAGAGGAAACGAGGGCTCGCTCCCTTACCCCTCCCCGCGAGAGCGGGGCGAGGGAGAAAGTCACGCCGCCGGCACGCTCGTCTTCCGCCGCGGCTCGATCAGCTCCGGCCGTGGCCCGCTGAGGCGCTTGTGCATGTGGACCATGAAGGCCATGCCGAACAACGGCGTCGCCAAATTGACGATCGGGATCGACACGAAGGCCGCGATGAAGAGGCCGGCGGTGAAGACGATCGCCGCATTGTCCTTGCGCATCGCCTTGGCTTCCGCGGGCGGGCGGAACCGCATCGCCGCGAGTTCGAAATATTCGCGCCCCAACAGCCACGCGGTGGCGATGAAGAAAGCCAGGAAACCGATGCCCGCGAAGAACACGAACGGCAGCGCGATCAGATAGACCAGGATCGTCAACAGCGCGGTCTTGACGCCCTCGGTCATGGCGACGCCCAGCGGCAGCGCCACGCCGGGACGTTCCGTCGGATAATATTCCAGTTCGACATGCTCGGCGACCTCGTCGACGAAGAAGCTCGCCACCAGCGAGGTGATCGCGGGCATCAGGAACACCGCGCCGAACACGACGCCGAGACCGGCGGCGATCGAGACGATCCAGGCCAGCACGTCGAGCGGCGTCTGGAAGTTGGGGCCCAGCATCGCCTCCGCCCAGCCCTCGCCCGAGGTGGCGAACCAGCTCAACAGTCGCTGCAGGCCGATCGCCAGCACGGTGATCAGCACCAGTGCCAGCGCGATCGAGCGCCACAGGATGGAACGCATCGGCGGCGACAGGATCTGCGAAAGCGCCTTGACGGCGGCGTCCAACATGGCGGTCTTACCCTGAAAGCGAGAAACCCTCGCGAGAGGTAGCCATGCGCACCGGCTTCGGCAAGGCCGCAAGACCGATCAAGATCGATTAAGCGTCGAGCGGCTTGCCGCGGACGTCGGGGCCGAACGTCGCAATCGTCACGATCACCACCACCATCGCCGCCGTGATCAGGCCGAACACGCCGCTGATGCCGCCTTCGCGCAGCATGTAGGCGACGATGAAGCCGGAAAACATCGCGCTGACCCGGCTCATCGAATAGACCAGCCCCGAGGCTCGCGCGCGGACCGAGGTCGGAAACACCTCGGTCTGATAGGCATGATAGGCATAGGACATCGTCATGTTGGCCGCGGTGAGCAGCACGCCGCACAGGATCAACAGCGCCGCCAGCGTCAATTGCGCGAAGATCAGCCCGAACACGATGATCGCAACGCTTGCGCCGCAGATGATCCATTTGCGCTCGAAGCGGTCGGCAAAGCTTGCGGCGAGCAGCGGCGCGATCGGATAGGCGAAGGCGACGATGAAGGAAAATTGCAGGCTCTTGGTTATCGTGATGCCCTTCTCGACCAGAAGCGTCGGCACCCAATTGGCAAACCCGTAGAAGCCGAAGGCCTGGCAGAGATTGAACACCATGAACAGCACGACCAGCGACAGATAGGGCGGCCTGAACAGATCGGCATAGCCGATTGTCGTCGCCGCGCGCGAAGGCGCCTTGTCGGCGATCTTGCTTGGTCGCACGGGTTCGCCGGCGGATTCCAGCGTCGCGAGGATCTTGACTGCTTCCTCGGTTCGGCCGTGCCGCGCGAGCCAGAGCGGGCTTTCCGGCACGTAGAGCCGCAACACCCAGATGACCATGCTGGCGGCAGCGCCGATCAGCACCACCCAGCGCCAGCCTTCGATTCCATAGGGCGACAGCGGTACCAGCCACCAGGCGAGCGCCGCCACGATCGGGACCGCGATGAACATCACGGACTGATTGACCGCGAAGGCGCGACCGCGCATCCAGCTCGGCACCAGCTCGGTGATGTAGGCGTCGATGGTGATGATCTCGACGCCGATGCCGATCCCGGCGATGAAGCGCCACAGCAACACGCCGCCGGAGGTGGTCTGGCAGGCCATCAGGACCGACGCTGCGGAGTAGCCGAGCAGCGCCCAGGTGAAGATCGACCGCCGCCCCAACCGGTCGGCGAGGAATCCGAGAAAAAAAGTGCCGACAAACAATCCGGCGAAGGTCGCCGCGACGAAGGCGCCAATCCCGGAAAAGCCGAAAAAGGCCTGCGTCGTTGTGGTCAGGAGGCCGCTTTTGTTGAGGCCCGGCGCGATATAGCCGGTCAGAAACAGGTCGTAGATTTCAAAACAGCCGCCGAGCGACAGCAGGATCACCAGTCGCCACACATAGGACGAGGCGGGCAGGCTTTCGAGCCGCCGCGATATCTCGTCCGCTCCACTACGCGCGGCTGCAAGGTCAATTCCACTGTCGATGCCGACGGCGCTCATGATTTTCTCCCCGGAATGTCCCTCGCCGGCCGTCCTTCTTTCGAAAACGTGCCGGAAAACCCATGTTTGGCGTTTATGACCTGGAAATCCAGACGAACATATCGATAACACCGTTCGTTTTATTCGATACCGTGGCGGGGATACCGGCTTGCCACACTGGCAGCCCGATTGCGCGGTTCGTCATGGCCGGGACAAGCCCGGCCTTGACGAAAAAACTAGATCAACAGCGTCGCCTCCCAGGCGCCGCGGCCGACCTGCTCGGCGATCAGGCTGAGCATCAGCCGCCGCATCTCCTCCATGGCATAGGTCATGGGACGGTTGCGCAGCCGGCACAGATAGAGCGTGCGCGAAAGCGTAGGATCGATCACCTCGCGGGCGATCAGGCTTCCCGCCGCGAGCTGTTCCCGGGCAAACAGTTTGGTCGCGATCGCGCAGCCCAATCCATCCAACAGCGCGCCGGTGGTCCCGCTGATCGAGTTGAGATGCAGGATGGCGTTGGCCTCCAGCCGTTTCAGCAGCACGGGATCGTCCAGCAGCGCACGGGAGGAAAGCCCGTGCCGCAGCAGCATGAGCGGCAGCCGGGTCAGCTCCTCGAAGGTGATCGGCGCCTTGCTCTTGCCGATGACCTCCGATGTGCCGACGCAGAACATCTGCTCTTCCAGCACCGGCTCGGCGATCAGATCCTTTTCCGAGGGCGGATTATAGACCAGCGCCAGATCGACCTCGGAGGCCATCAGATGCAGCAAGGTCGCGCCCGACAGGCTTTCGGTCAGCGACAGTTTCAGGTTCGGATATTGGGCGAGCACCGCGCGCATCAAGGGAACGCCGATCGCCTTGACGCCGGAATTCGCCATCCCGATCGAGATGTCGCCGGCGATCACGGTGCCGCCCTGCTTGATCTCGCGCTCGGCCGCCGCCATCGCGCGCAGGATGATGCGGGCGTGCTCGTAGAGCCGCTCGCCCGCGGCGGTCGGTTCCATGCCGCGCGGCTTGCGCTCGAACAAGGGCGTTGCGAACTCGGCTTCGAGGTTGGATATGTGATGGCTGAGCGCGGACTGGGCAACGCTCGCCTGGTCGGCCGCCCGCGAC
>JBAUUA010000604.1:0-7455 GCA_049582465.1 Bradyrhizobium sp.
CCCGGCATCCAGACCTCGATGTCGTAGGTCTTCTGTGCGGAAAAGCCCATGTCGCCGGCACACAGCGTCATCACGCGATAGTGCAGGTCGAGTTGCCGCAACACCTCCTCGGCACAGGCCAGCATGCGCTCATGCTCGTCCTTGCTGGTCTCCGGTGTGGTGATCGAAACCAGCTCAACCTTTGTGAATTGATGCTGGCGGATCATGCCGCGGGTATCGCGCCCGGCAGCCCCTGCCTCGGCGCGAAAGCACGGTGTCAGCGCGGTCAGCCGCATCGGCAATTCCTTCTCGTCGCGGATCGACTCGCGCACGAGGTTTGTCAAAGGCACTTCGGCGGTGGGGATCAGGCCGAGACGGTCACTTCTCAGATTGGCGTCGGCGGCAGCCAGCAACTCACCCTTGATGGCCCAGAACTGGTCGTCCTCGAACTTCGGCAGTTGGCCGGTCCCGAACATCACGGCGTCACGAACCAGCAGCGGCGGATTGATCTCGGTATAGCCGTGCTCGTTGGTATGCAGATCGAGCATGAACTGCCCGATGGCGCGCTCCAGCCGCGCGAGGCCTTTCTTCAGCACGACAAAACGCGCGCCGCTCAGTTTGGCGGCGCTTTCGAAATCCATGTAGCCGAGCGCGCCGCCGAGATCGTCGTGCGGCTTCGGCGCAAAGGCATAATTGCGCACCGCGCCGAAATGACTGCGCACCACATTGCCGTGCTCGTCGACACCGTCGGGCACTTCATCCAGTGGCAGGTTCGGAATCGCCGCCAAATCCCTCGCAAGTTCCTCGTCGGCCGCCTTCGCCGCCAGCTCGAGCTGGGGCATGGTGGTCTTGAGCTCGGCGACCTCGGTCATCAGCGCGGCGGCGCGCGCGTCATCCCCGGCCTTCTTGGCGTCGCCGATCTCCTTTGACGCCGCATTGCGCCGGGCCTGCGCCTGCTCCGACTTCAGGATCGCGGCACGGCGCCTTTCATCGATCGCAAGCAGGGATGCCGACAAGGGCGCGAGCCCGCGCCGTTTCAGCCCGGCGTCGAAGGCCTGTGGGTTGTCGCGGATCCATTTGATGTCGTGCATGACAGAAATTCCTGCGTCACGGCCGGGCAAAAGCGCGGAGCGCGTCTTCACCCAAAATCCCGGCCATCCACGTCTTCGCTGCCTTAGATCAAGTCGTGGATGCCCGGGTCAAGCCCGGGCATGGCGAATCATGGGCAATGTGCCGGGAAGGATAGGCGAAAACCCGGACGGTCCGCCCTACTCCGCCGGATTGGCTTCGGGCGGCGGCGGGGTTGCGGGGGGCGGCGTTGTGGCGGCGGCAGCCGCGGCGGCCTTCTTCTCCACCATGCGCACGGCGATGATCGAGCCCTCGTACAGGAGCAGCAGGGGGATCGCCAGCGAGGACTGGCTGAGCACGTCGGGCGGCGTCAAGACGGCCGCGATGATGAAGGCGACGACGATGAAATAGCGGCGCTTGTCGCGCAGCTGTTTCGAGGTGATGATGCCGATGCGCCCCAGCAGCGTCAGGATCACCGGCAGCTGGAACGCGATGCCGAAGGCGAAAATCAGCGACATCATCAGCGACAGATATTCGCCGACCTTCGGCAACAGCTGGATTTGCGCGGTCTCCGGGCCGCCCAGCTGCTGCATGCCGAGCGAGAACCGCACCAGCATCGGCAGCACCACGAAATAGACCAGCATCGATCCCATCACAAAAAAGAACGGCGTCGCGATCAGATACGGCAGGAAGGCGCCGCGCTCGTGCTTGTAGAGGCCGGGCGCCACGAATTTGTAGATCTGGGTGGCGACGATCGGGAACGAAATGAAACCGGCGCCGAACAGCGCCAGCTTCAGCTGGGTGATGAAATATTCCAAGAGCGCCGTGTAGATGAATTTCGAGTTCTCGGCACCGGCGACCCAGACGAACGGCCATACCAGCACGTTGTAGATCTGCTTGGCGAAGAAGAAACAGAAGATGAAGGCCACGCCGAAGCCCAGCAGCGCCTTGATCAGCCGCGAGCGCAGCTCGATCAAGTGATCCATCAGCGGCGCCTTGCTGGCCTCGATATCGTCGTCGCTCATGACGCCTTGGCGTCCTTGAGCTCGTCAGGCGTTGCAGGCGCGGCGGTGTCCTGCGACGCGGGCTGCGCCTGGGCTTCCTGCACGATCGCCAACGGCTGCGATGCCGCGGCATGGGCGTCAGCCTCCGCGAAGGTTTGCGGGATCGGCATCTCGGGTGTCGTAGGTGTGACAGACGGCTCGACCGCGGGCGTATCCGTCGCGGACGCCGCCGGCTTGTCGAGGACATCGATGTCGAGCGCCTTGCTGACGTCCTTTTCCAGCGAGGTCATCAGGTTGCCGCTTGTGAATCCCGATGCGGCTTCCTTCACTTCGTCAAAGCTTTTCTTGAGGTCGGCCATTTCGGCCTCGCGCATGGCCTCCTGGAACTGGCCCTGGAATTCGGCGGCCATCTTGCGCGCCTTGCCCATCCATTGCCCGACCATGCGCAGCACGCCCGGCAGCTCTTTCGGGCCGATGGCAATCAGCGCGACGACCGCGATGACCGCAATTTCACTCCACCCGATATCGAACATGAAAAATTCCGCTCGCGCGAGGCGATTTTACCCCAATACTTGCCGAACAAGATTTGGGCCGCCCGCGTCTCCCCAACCGGTCTTGCCGCGCCTCGTGCCGCAAGCAGGCGCTCAGACAGCCTTGCTGCCGACATCCGACCGTGCCGCCGGCGCGGACGTGGCGTTGTGATCGATGGTCTTCACGGGCTCGGGCTTTTCCGCAGTCTTCTCATCGTCCTGCATGCCCTTCTTGAAGGCCTTGATGCCCTGCGCGACATCGCCCATCAGGTCGGAGATTTTACCGCGACCGAACAAC
Organism: Bradyrhizobium sp.; assembly: GCA_049582465.1. Classification (GTDB taxonomy): domain Bacteria; phylum Pseudomonadota; class Alphaproteobacteria; order Rhizobiales; family Xanthobacteraceae; genus Bradyrhizobium. Next base: position 2,880 of record JBAUUA010000604.1, read on the forward strand.
AGCAGGACGACTGCGATCACGACGATCCAGTGCCAAATGCTAAGCGAACCCATCCTGCAACCCTCCAAACACGCAAGCCGGCAACCCGGCCAATCTAACGGGGAAAGTAGGCTCAAGGGGTGTCAAAAACAAGGACTTAAGCCGCGTCAAATCGCTGTTAACGCGCTACCGTTAACCGGCGTCGGACGCGCCCTTTCAGCGGCGGCAGCCTGGTCGGAATCAGCCTTCGTTGCCCTCTTCCGGCTCGACTGCGGGCGCCAGCGCGAGTTCCAGATCGCCGATTTCCAGCGGATCCTCGTCGTCGCGCAAGGTTGGATCGTCCGATGGCGTCGGAACACTGAAACCGGAGGGCAGCCGCGAATCCAGCAGGCCGGTGCCCTTCAGTTCTTCGAGGCCCGGCAGATCGCTGAGTGCCTCGAGGCTGAACTGCGACAAAAAGGCTTCCGTGGTTCCGAAGGTGAGCGGCCGGCCCGGCGTCTTGCGGCGGCCACGCGGACGGATCCATCCGGTTTCGAGCAGCACGTCGAGCGTCCCCTTGGAGGTGATCACCCCGCGGATGTCCTCGATCTCCGCGCGCGTCACCGGCTGATGATAGGCGATGATCGCCAGCATCTCGATCGCCGCACGCGACAAGCGACGGGTTTCGGTGCTCTCCCGTGTCATCAGCCAGGCGAGATCGCCGGCGGTGCGGAAGGTCCATTTATTGGCGACGCGCACCAGATTGACGCCGCGCGAGGCGTAGTCGGCCTGCAGCTGCGCCAGCGCGACCTTGATGTCGACGCCTTCGGGCATCCGCTTGGCGAGGGTGGCCTGATCGAGCGGTTCGGTGGAGGCAAACAGCAGCGCTTCCAGAAGGCGCAATTCCTCGGGCCGCGCCTGCGGATCGACGGAACCGTCCTCGGGATCGGCTATGCGCTTTTCCGCCAGGCTTGCCATGGCTTGGTCTCCTTCTTCCACTTACTCGGCCGTCAGATCCGGCGCGGCCATCGCGTCGGGTGCTGGTTGCGGCGGACGCTTTCGAAAATAGAGCGGCGCGAACGCTTCTTGCTGGTGCAGTTCCATTTCGCCTTCCCGGACCAGCTCCAGGGCGGCGGCAAAACTGGACGCGAAAACCGTGGCTTTTTGCGTGGGATCGACGACGTAGCTGAGCAGGTATTCGTCGAGGCAACTCCAGTCCTCGGCGATCCCGACCAGGCGCTCCAGCGACGCCCTCGCCTCCGCCAGCGACCACACCGTGCGCTTCGCCAGATGCACGCTCGCCAGCACCCGCTGCTGGCGCTGCGCGGCATAGGCGGTGAGCAGATCGAACAGGGTCGCGGTGAATTTGGGGTGCTTGATCTCCGCGATGGCTTCGGGATTGCCGCGCGGGAAAATGTCGCGCTGCAATTGCGGGCGATTCATCAGCCGGTTCGAAGCCTCGCGAATGGCCTCAAGCCGGCGCAGCCGGTTGGCGAGCGCAGTCGCCATCTCCTCGGCGCTCGGTCCCTCCGCGGTGGGCGCTTCCGGCAGCAGCAGGCGCGATTTGAGAAACGCCAGCCACGCCGCCATCACCAGGTAGTCGGCGGCGAGCTCCAGCCTGATCTTCCGCGCCGCCTCGATGAAGACGAGGTACTGGTTGGCCAGCGCCAGGATGGAGATCTTGGCGAGATCGACCTTCTGCTGCCGCGCCAGCGCCAGCAACAGATCGAGCGGACCCTCATAGCCCTCGACGTCGACGACCAGCGAAGGCTCGTCGTCGGAGAGTTCAGCCGGCCGGCCGGTTTCGAATGATAGAATTTCCGCGCTCATGCGCCTGCCGTTCCTGCCCGTTCGATCAACGCATCCAGTTCAGCCCGTGCCTTCTGCCGATCGAAGGGTTGCTGCGCCTTGCGGGACCCCAGCGCCGTTCTCGCGCGCTTCAGCGCCTTGCCTGACAATTCCGGCGTCTCGTTGGCAACCTCGCGCATTTCGTCGAGTTTGCCGTTGCAATGCAAAACGATGTCGCAGCCGGCGGCAAAGATTGCTCGGGTCCGCTCGGCGATCGATCCAGCCAAGGCATTCATGGACACGTCATCACTCATCAACAAACCCTGGAACCCGATCACGCCGCGAATCACTTGATTGATCATTGTCGCAGATGTCGTCGCGGGATGGGCGGGGTCGAGTGCACTAAACACAACATGTGCCGTCATGGCCATCGGCAGGTCCGCCAGCGGTTGAAAAGCCGCAAAATCGGTCCGTTCCAGCTCAGCCCGGGGCGTATCGACCACCGGAAGCCTGAAATGGGTATCGGCGGTCGCCCGTCCATGCCCGGGAATGTGCTTCAGAACAGGTAAAATACCACCTTGCTCCAGCCCCTCCGTTACCGCACGTGCGATCGCTGCGACCTTGCCCGGCTCGGTTCCATAGGCCCGGTCGCCAATGACCGCGTCAGCGCCGGCCACCGGCACATCCGCAAGCGGCAGGCAATCCACGGTAATGCCGAGTGCACCCAGGTCGGCCGCGATCAGCCGCGCGCTCAGCCGCGCCGCGGCAAGGCCGAGCGCCCGGTCGATATCGTAAAGCCGGCCGAACACCGCTCCAGCCGGGTAAGCCGGCCAATGCGGCGGACCAAGGCGCTGCACCCGGCCGCCCTCCTGATCGATCAGGACCGGCGCATCAGGTTCGCCGAGCTCCCCGCGCAATTCGCCAACAAGCCGAATGACTTGCGCAGGCGCCTCGATATTCCGTTTGAACAGGATGAAGCCCCAGGGCCGCTGCGCGCGGATGAACTCACGCTCCGCGCCGCTCAGCTCCGTTCCGGATACGCCCGCGATGAAAGCCAGCGTGGTCATCCGGGCCGATTAGCCCGCTGCCAGCCCGGGGGTCAAGGAAACGGCCGCTAATTCCTTTGGACGACGCACTGCCCGCCGGCCGATTTCAGGTTCCCGCAGAACTGCGAGGCCTCCTCGGAGCTTCCGAACGGGCCCACCATGGCGCGGTAGTAGACGCCCTTTTCGCCGAGGTCGGCCCGCTTGATCGATGGCGAATGCGCGCCCAGTACGGCCGGGAATTTGCCCTGCAGCGCCCGGAAGGAGGCCTGGGCGTCGGCCTCGCTGCGCTGGGAGGAGACCTGGACCATGTAGCCGCCGCCGGCCGGTGCGGGAGCTGGAGCCGCCTGGACCGGGTTGGTGTTGGCCACCCGAGTCTGCGGATCCGCCGCAGGAGCAGCCTGGTTCCCCTGCGGAACCAGCGACAGCGGCGCATTGGCGCTGGCATTGGCTGAGGTTGGCGGGTTGTGCCCGGCGGTCGGCAGCGGTGCCGTGGCGGTCCGCGCAGCCGGAGGCTGTTTGGCTGCCGCCGGTGGCGTCGCGCCAGCCGGCAGCGTCGTACCGTCGGGCTGCTCGCCCTTCACGGTCAGGGTTCTGATCTTGCGCGGTTCATTGTTGGGCATCGTGCCATTTCCCGCGCTGGGCGGCGGCAGATTGCTCGGCGCCACGCTCGCCACCGACGGCGGATTACCGTTCTGGTTCAACGGCGGAAACACGACGCGCGGACCGGCCTTGGCGTTGACATCAACCGGGGCTTCCTCGCGCGGGACGATCTTCTCGGTGCCGTCGCCCGTCGCCATGCGATCCGGCAGCTTGGCAGAGCCGTCCGATGGCGCCGGCACGATCTTGGTCGGACTGGTATCGGCCCTGATGACGGGTGGCTCGCCGGTGCGCGGCGTTCCGACATAGGTACGGTAGGCGAACGCCGCACCGGTCCCGATCACCGCCAGCGCGAGCACGACGATCACGGTGACCATCCCGCCGCGCCGCTTTTGCTCGGGCTCCTCGGCGCCGTCGTCGTAGCCGTCCCGATAGGCGTAGGCGTCATCCGCATAGGCGGGGTCATGAGGAAAAGGCTGCGCGCCGGCATCGAGCTGCCCATACAGCGCGTCGTCATAACGCGATGGATCTGGCTCCGGCTCGTCCGCGTATTGCGGCTCTTCCTGATACTCGGGTTCGGGCGCGGGACGCGCCGCCGCATAACGCTGCAACGGGTGTACCGAACTCGGGTAGTCCGGCGGCGGCTCCTGCTGCGGAAGCTCCTGCCTGTTGGCACGCTGCATCCACGGCGGCGGACCTGCGGGAGGGCCGACATCCGGCTCGGCCGGACGCTGATAGGGAGGCTCGGCCGGGCGTTGATAGACAGGCTCCGCCGCACGCTGCTGATACGAATCGCGTGCGCTCGTGCGCGGCGGGACCTGCTGGTTGGCCCGGCCGGTGCTGCCGAACGGATCGGTCTGGCCGATCAGGCGCGCCAGTTCGGCCAAAGGATCGCTCTCGCCCCTTGCCGACGCCTCAGGATCGCCGCCGCGATCATAGTCGTTATCAGCGGGAAAAGGTCTGTCGCGATATCGATCAGCCATCGTGATGATGCGTCCCCTTCGGGAAAGTCGCCAACCCCGCCTCTACTGTGACGAACCAGCCCCTGCCAGATGTCGCCCACGGTCCCCGTGTGAGCGACGTTCACCCATGAGATTACCGCATCTCGTCCGGGGCGTGAACGCCGAGAACGGCCAAGCCCGATGCCAGAACCGAGACGACACCCTGGACCAAGGCCAGCCGCGCCT
>JBAUUA010000605.1:0-3271 GCA_049582465.1 Bradyrhizobium sp.
CACCCGGTCAAACGGCCGCGTCTTGTAGCCCGATGTCGAGGTGATGGTGTTGCCGTGCATCGGATCGCACGACCAGACCACCGCGCGGCCCTCGCGCTTGACTGCGCGGAGCAGCGCCGGCAGATGATCGCCGATCTTGTCGGAGCCGAAACGGTTGATCAGCGTCAGCCGTCCGGGCTCGTTGTCGGGATTGAGCACGTCGATCAGCCGCAGCAGTTCATCCGGCTTCAGCGACGGGCCGCATTTCAGTCCGATCGGATTCTTGATGCCGCGGAAATATTCGACATGGCCGTGGTCGAGCTGGCGGGTGCGGTCGCCGATCCAGATCATGTGGCCCGAGGTCGCGTACCAGTCGCCGGTCGTCGAATCCACGCGCGTAAACGCCTGCTCGTAGCCAAGCAGCAGCGCTTCATGGCTGGTGTAGAAATCGGTGGCGCGCAGCTCGGGGTGGCTTTCCAGATCGAGCCCGCAGGCGCGCATGAAATTCAGCGCCTCCGAGATGCGGTCGGCCAGTTCCTTGTACCGCCGCGACTGCGGGGAATCCTTGAGGAATCCGAGCATCCACTGATGCACGCTGCCGAGATTGGCAAAGCCGCCGGTGGCGAACGCGCGCAGGAGATTCAGCGTCGCGGCCGACTGCCGATAGGCCATCAGCTGGCGCTGCGGATCGGGGGTGCGCGCCGCCGCCGTGAACGCGATATCGTTGACGATGTCGCCGCGGTAGCTCGGCAGTTCGACGCCATTGATCTTTTCGGTCGGGGAGGAGCGCGGCTTGGCAAATTGCCCGGCGATGCGGCCGACCTTCACCACCGGCACCGCGCCGGCATACGTCAGCACCACCGCCATCTGCAGCAGCACGCGGAAGAAGTCGCGGATGTTGTTGGCGCCGTGCTCGGCAAAACTCTCGGCGCAGTCGCCGCCCTGAAGCAGGAAGGCTTCGCCGGCCGCAACCCGGGCGAGCGCCTTCTTCAGGTTGCGGGCTTCCCCTGCAAAAACCAGTGGAGGAAACGTGGCAAGCTGCGCCTCGACATCGGCCAACGCCTTGGCATCGGGATAGTCGGGGATCTGCAGCACCGGCTTGGTCCGCCAGCTGTCGGGGGTCCACCGCTCGGACATGACGTTCAACTCCTCAAGTAAAACCGCTACTTACCCGCCTTCGCTAAAGCTTCGGCGGAGCAACACTGAACTAGCCGGGTCGGAAGCAGCGGAGCCGGTTTATACACAGGCCAAACCCGGTCCGCCAGTTGGAATTCCTTACCGTCGGGCAAGCCCTTGCGACAAAAGCCGGATTCGCATTTGCTGGACGGAACGCGAGAACAAAGGGCAAAGAGCGGTGGTAGAGGCTGCGCTGGACGACGTATTCATCGACGACATCAGCCTGCCGGCGGCGGACGGATATCTGCTGGCGGCGAGCCTGTTCCTGCCGCGCGGGGCAAAGCGCCACGCCGTGCTGATCAATTCGGCGACCGCCGTGCCGCGCAAGATCTACCGGGGTTTCGCCGGCTATCTCGCGGGGCGCGGCTGCGCGGTCCTAACCTATGACTATCGCGGCATCGGCGACTCCCGGCAGAAGGCCGTGGTCGGATACAACCAGCCCAAATCGCTGCTCGGTTTCAAGGCCTCGATGTCGGACTGGGCCGCGCTCGATGTCGCCGCCGCGGTGGCCTGGATGCGCGAGCGCTACCACACGCTGCCGCTCAGCTATGTCGGCCATTCCTTCGGGGGCCAGGCGCTGGGACTGCTGGCCAACAACAGCGAGGTGTCGCGCGCGCTCTTGATCGCGGCGCAGGCCGGCTACTGGAAGCTGATGGCCTGGCCGGAACGCTACCGTGTCTACGCCATGCTCAGGTTTGTCGGCATCCCCCTCACCCGGCTGCTCGGCTATGCGCCCGCCTGGAGCGGCATCGGCGAAGACTTGCCCAAGGATGTGTTTCTGCAATGGGTCAGCTGGGTGATGCACAAACGCTATCTGTTCGACGATCCCGAGCTCGCCGGCCTGAAGAATTTTTCGCAATTTCACGGCGCCATGCGTGCGCTCGTTATGTCCGACGATCCCTGGGCGACGCGGCCGTCGGTCGAACTGCTCTGTTCGGGATTCACCTCAATCACGCCCGAGATCCTCACCATCACGCCGGCGGAGGCCGGCGTCGCCAAGATCGGCCATTTCGGTTTCTTCCGCCCCGATCATCGCGACACGCTATGGCGAAGTGCTGCGGACTGGATTCAGGCCGCCGAATAGGTTCGTCCTCCTCCGGCGAAGCGATCTCCAGACACGATCCAGCCATCCGTCCAATTCTCGCGGCGCCGCGCCGCGGCGAGGACCGGGCGCTTAATGGGCGTTTAACTTTTTTGCGCAAGAGATAGACAGCCAGCGCAAAATATTATGATGCAGCCAAGACTGCGAGCGAAACTCAGCCTCGAAGGGGGAATGCATGAGGGCGCTATTCATTGGCGCGCTGGCCGCGATCCTGGCCGGCTGCAGCTGTCCTTTGCCGCACGTGAGCATGGACGCATGCTCGGAAGCCAACGGGTTCGTCTGTTTCGACAGGACGGCTGAAAGCGAGCCGGTGGAGGCAGAGCTGGCCGCGCTCCACGCCAAACCCAAGCCAGCGAAAGTGAAACCCGCCATCGCGAAGGCGGAAAAGACCGCCGAGGCCCGCGACGAGACCACGCATCCCGACGCAAAGAACACAAAATCGACCAGTATCGCGGCGATCGTCGAGCCTGCCGCATCGGGTCCACCCGCCGGGACGTCCGATCCCGTCATTGTCAAGGCGAAGGCGACGATTGCAGCTAAGCTGGAGAATCCGGCGTCCGCCGAGTTCGTCGAGATAAATCGGGCCGTCCGGAAAAATGTGCGCGGGGAGTCCGTCGACACCATTTGCGGCCGCGTCAAAGGAAAAAAAGCGTCGGGCGAAAACACCGGAGACAGGCCGTTTCTATATCTCGTGAAAGATGATGAAGCATACGTCGTCGATGGCTCCGCAAGTTTGGCGGCGGCGACCGCATATCGCAACATTTGCAATTAGGCTGGAACAGCAGAGCCGCTGCTGAACATTTGTTGCGATGGACTAGAATGGTCCGCTGACCGACACTGCTGCGCGCGAGCTCGAAGATCGAGCGCGACGTCGCGACCAGAAGCAGATCGCGTCAGGAAAATCTTGTTCCGTGGAAATCCAAGCTAGTGGAGTGATTTAATATTTCTCTGAATTCGGGAACATCATGGACGATTTCACCAACCCTGCAGAACTGGGCTTGAGCTCGCTGACAC
>JBAUUA010000606.1:0-2356 GCA_049582465.1 Bradyrhizobium sp.
GCGCAGAGCCTCGATCTGCCGCATGTCACGATGCGCTGGACCGGCGCCAAGCCGGAAACCGGATTGCCGGCCGCGGCGCGATCGGCGCGATACCGCCTCCTAGCGCAAGCGGCGCGGCGGAGCCACGCGACGCATATCCTCACCGCCCATACCCGTGACGACCAGGCCGAGACGCTGTTGATGCGCCTGCTGCGCGGCAGCGGCATCGCCGGTCTCGCGGCGATGGCGCGGGAGTCCGAGCGCGACGGCCTGCGTCTGGCGCGCCCGCTGCTGGATGTTTCGAAATCGCAGCTGATCGCAACGCTGAAAAAGGCTGGAATCAACTTTGCCGACGATCCCACCAACCGCGACGTGAGTTTCACCCGGCCCCGGATTCGTGCGGTGATGCCGGCGCTCGCGGCCGAGGGGGGCGACGCGCGTAGCCTGGCGCGGCTGGCCTTCAGGCTGGCGCGGGCCAACGCCGCGGTGGAGGTGCTGGCCGAGGGCGCCGAGCGTTACCTCGCGCTGAGGGATCGCCAGGCCGAAATCGACGGCGAAATCGACGCCGCGTCCCGCACGGCCAGGAGCTTCGACATGGCGGCATTTGCCGCCATGCCGGAGGAAATCCGCCTGCGGCTCTTGCTGCGCGCGATCAACCGGTTCGGCCATGAGGGGCCGGCCGAACTCGGCAAGGTCGAAGCCCTGCTGGCGGCGCTGGACCGCACCGCCGCCGAAAGCGCCGGGAGGAGCCGGCCGAAATCGGGCCAACCAAGGCTGAAACAGACCCTCGCGGGCGCGCTGGTCAGCCTGGACGGCAGGCGGCTACGCATCGAGCCGGCGCCACCCCGCCGCCGGACGACGTGACGCGGGACCGAATTACCGGTGCTTTGGGCGCACCTTGGGCGGATTCGCTCGGGGACTCTTAACCACCCCCGGAAACCACCGGATTCGGCGCCATTATTTGAACGGGAATCGCGCTAGGATGGGCTAAATAGTCCCATGTGGTTCCCTTGGCATGGACCGGGGTGGCACCTAGATTGTATTGCAGTCCAACGAGGGATTTCCTCGAGCCTGCCCAAGGACACGACCCAAGGACATAAGGCCGCGATCCGCGCGACCACGAAGGAAGATCGATGAACGCCAATCTGCGCAACTTCGCCCTCTGGGTCATTATCGTTTTGCTGTTGTTGGCTCTCTTCACGCTCTTCCAGAACCCTGGTCAGCGTACGTCCTCGCAGGATATCTCTTTCTCGCAGCTCCTGACCGAGGTCGACCAGGGCCATGTTCGCGACGTCGTCATCCAGGGGCCGGATATTCACGGCACGTTCACCAACGGCTCGAGCTTCCAGACCTATTCGCCGAACGACCCGACCCTGGTGTCGCGCCTGTATAACGGCAAGGTTCAGATCACCGCAAAGCCGCCCGGCGACAACGTGCCGTGGTTCGTGTCGCTGCTGGTCTCCTGGTTGCCGTTCATCGCGCTGATCGGCGTCTGGATTTTCCTGTCGCGGCAGATGCAGGGCGGCGCCGGCAAGGCGATGGGTTTCGGCAAGTCGCGCGCCAAGATGCTCACGGAGGCCCATGGCCGCGTGACGTTCGAGGACGTCGCCGGCGTCGACGAGGCCAAGCAGGACCTGCAGGAGATCGTCGAATTCCTGCGCGACCCCGGCAAGTATCAACGGCTCGGCGGACGGATTCCGCGCGGCGTGCTCCTGGTCGGCCCTCCCGGCACCGGCAAGACGCTGATTGCGCGCGCGGTGGCCGGCGAAGCCAATGTTCCCTTCTTCACGATTTCGGGCTCGGACTTCGTCGAGATGTTCGTCGGCGTCGGCGCCTCGCGTGTCCGTGACATGTTCGAACAGGCCAAGAAGAACGCGCCCTGCATCATCTTCATCGATGAAATCGACGCAGTCGGCCGTCATCGCGGCGCCGGCCTCGGCGGCGGCAATGACGAGCGCGAGCAGACCCTGAACCAGTTGCTGGTCGAGATGGACGGCTTCGAGGCCAATGAAGGCGTGATCCTGATCGCGGCCACCAACCGGCCCGACGTGCTCGATCCGGCGCTGCTGCGCCCGGGCCGTTTCGACCGCCAGGTGGTGGTGCCGAACCCGGACGTCGTCGGCCGCGAACAGATCCTCAAGGTTCACGTCCGCAAGGTGCCGCTGGCGCCCGACATCAACCTGAAAACCATCGCCCGCGGCACGCCCGGCTTCTCCGGCGCCGACTTGATGAACCTCGTCAACGAGGCGGCGCTGACGGCCGCGCGCCGCAACAAGCGCATGGTGACCCAGGCCGAGTTCGAGGAAGCCAAAGACAAGGTCATGATGGGCGCCGAGCGCAAGTCGCTGGTGATGACCGAAGAAGAGAAGATGCTGAC
>JBAUUA010000607.1:0-2485 GCA_049582465.1 Bradyrhizobium sp.
CAGACGCCGCATTCGCCGCGCTGGCAATCCGACATCACCTCGAAGCCGGCCTCGTTGAGCGCGGCCAGCATCGATTTGTTTTCGCCGACCACGATCTCCCGGCCGGATTGATCGATCCGGACCCGAAACGATTCGGTCGGCAGCAGACCGCTCGAGCCGAAGGTCTCGTAGCGCAGATCGGCCGGCGGGCGACCGGCCGACGCCCAGCTGTGCCGCGCCGCCTCGAGAAGCCGCATCGGACCGCACAGGATAGCCTGCGAGCCCTCGGGCAAACGGCCGAATGTTGCGTCGAGATCGATCCGGTTGCCCTCGTCGCTGGCGTGAACGGTCAGGCGATCGCCGAGCAGCTCTGCGAGCTCGTCGAGATAGGCGGCATCGCGCCGGGAGCTAACGGCATAGTGCAGCTCCAACCGAGCGTTCCGGCGCATCAACGCGCCGGCAATGCCAACAATCGGCGTAATGCCGATCCCGCCCGCGATCAGGCAATAGGAATTCCGCGTCCAGTCGATCTCGAACAGCGAGGCCGGGCTCGAGACCTCGATGCGCGCGCCTTCCTTCAGCGACCACATATAGCGTGAGCCGCCGCGGCTGTCGGGCGCGCGCCGAACGGCGATCCGATAACCGTCGGCACTGAATTCGCCGACCAGCGAATAGCTGCGCGTCTCCGGCCGCCCGTCGACTAGCGCGGCGACATTGACGTGGCTGCCAACGGCGTAGCTTTCGCAGGCCGTTGCCTCCGGCCGCAGCAAGAATTCGCGGATCGCCGGCGCCACGTCGCGGATCGCGTGAACCGTGCATGCCGTCCATTTCTGCGCGAATCGCATGTCCAAAACCTATTCGGTGACGGGAGAGCGGATCAGCGCCAGCGCCGGCAGCAGGTCCAGATGGGTCCGGTTGCGCAGCGCCAGCCGCAAGTTTCGCGCCGCGAGGCGCGCATGCTCGCGCATCACCGCTTCCGCCCTTGCCCCTTCGCGGTTCTCGATCGCATCGACCACGATGCGATGATGGTCCTGGGCGATGATCAGGATCTGATGGGCCTCCGGCAGCACCGATTGCGCCATCACGAAGCCGCTTGGAGAGGCGAACGGCAGCGCGGAAGCGCGGTCGATCTGTCGGATCAGCGGCGGGCTATGCGACAATTCCGTCAGCAGCGCATGAAAGCGGGCGTTCATCGCCACATAGGACGAGAACGCTTCCACCGAGACCGGATCCTGCCCGACCAGCCGGTCCAGTTCCGAAAGACTCTCTTTCAGAGGCTCGAGATCGCGCGCTGACACGCCGCGCTCGGCGGCGAATCGCGCGGCGAGTCCTTCGAGCACCCCGCGCAGCTCGATCGAATCGAGAATATCCCGCTCGCTGAACGCCTTGACCATGAACCCGCCGGACGGAATCGCCTCCAGCAGGCCCTCCTCCTCCAGCCGCACCAGCGCCATGCGCACCGGCGTTCGCGACACGCCTGTGGTCTCGACCGCGCCGAGTTCGGAAATCCGCTCGCCGGGCCGCAGCCGGCCGGAAAGAATGAGGTCGCGCAGTGCGAGCTGGGCGCGCACCGTCTGCGATACCGCGCGGTCGGGGTCGCGTTCGCTCACTTAGCTCACTCCGCGGCCTGCAGCACGGACGACGGGTTTTCCCGCGCCACCATGCGATCGATCATGCGCCGCGCCCACATCGCGCCGGTATCGATGTTGAGATTGTAGAATACCCGATCCGGGTTCTCGTCGATCGCGCGCTGCTGGGCCTCGAGGATGATTTCATCCTCGCCGAAAATGCCGGAAACTCCTTCGCGGATTTGCGTCGTGATCTTCTGTTCGGTCAGGCGATAGTTGCGCACGAAAGCCCAGAAGTAGTGACAAGTCGTTTCGGTTTCCGGCGTCATGGTGTTGAGCACATAGCCGTTGACGCCCTGCGAGCGGTCGCCTTCCGGTGCGCCGGTGCCGGCCGGCGCCACGCCTACATCGATGTTGACGGTGCCGGGCGCCTCGAAATGAATGATCTGCCAGCGGTCGACCGGTCCGGGCTTCTGCAGCTGCGCGGCCCAGAACGGCGGCGCTTCGATGCCGCGCATCCAGCGCGTCACGGTGACGGTCTCGTCGCCATGGGTCACGTCGAACGGCGCCTCGGCGACGGCCTCGTTGCCGATGCTCCCTCCATGGACGAACGTCTCATGCGTCAGGTCCATCAGATTGTCGACCACCAGCCGGTAATCGCATTTGACGTGAATGGTCTTGCCGTCGCCGGCCCAGGCCGGGTCGTCGTTCCAGTGCATGTCCGGAACCAGCGCCGGGTCGGCCAGCGCCGGATCGCCCATCCACAACCAGATGAAGCGGTGCCGCTCGATGGCGGGATAGGCGCGCACGCAGGCCGACGGATTGATGGTTTCCTGCGACGGCATGAAGGTACAGCGGCCGGAGGAATTGAATTTCAGGCCGTGATAACCGCACACCACCGTATCGCCTTCGAGACGGCCCTTCGAAAGCGGCACCAG
>JBAUUA010000608.1:0-4281 GCA_049582465.1 Bradyrhizobium sp.
CTGTGTCTTGACCGTCTATCGTGCGCGATACCGCACCGGCAGCCGCTTCACCCCGCCGAGGAAAGAGGTTTCCGTCCAGGCCGGACTGCCCGCCAGTTCGATCCGGTCGATCCGTTTGAGCAGTTCGCGGAAGAACGCCACGATTTCGGCCTTGGCCAGATGCCTGCCGATGCACGCATGAATTCCATAGCCGTAGCCGAGATGCCGGTTGGGGGAGCGGTCGGGGATGAACTCGAACGGACGATCGAAGGCTTCCTCGTCGCGGTTACCCGAGGGGTAGCTGATGAAAATACTGTCGCCCGCCTTGATCGTCTTGCCGCGAATGTCGTAGTCCGCGACCGCCGTCCGGAAGAAGTGCTTGACCGGCGACACCCAGCGCACCATCTCCTCGGCCGCATCGGGCAGCATGTCGGGATTGCCCTGCAGGCGAGCCATGGCTGCGGGATTCTCGATCAACGCCAGCAGCCCGCCGGCGATGGTCGCGCTCGTGGTGTCATGGCCGGCGCTCGCCAGCGCGATGTAGTAGGAATAGGCTTCGAAATCGCCGATCGGCTTGCCGTCGATCTCCGATGTCGCGATAACGGTGGCGACATCGTCCTTGGGATTCTGGCGGCGCTCTTTTACAACGTCCTTGAAATAGTCGACATAGGCCATGGTCGCGTCGATCAGGTCGTTGCCCTTCTGCATCTCCGGATCGCCGCCGCCGAAATAGGCCTGGGTGATTTTCAACAGGCGCGCCTCGTCCTCGGGCGGCAGCCCGAGGATCGTCATCACGACCCGCAGCGGATAATAGATTGCGATCTCGTTGTAGAAATCGCATTCACCGCCGATCGCGCAGAGCCGGTCGACGCTCTCCTTCGCCAGCGCCTCCATGCGCTCCGATAGTGTGCGGATGTGACGCGGCTGGAACCAGGCGTGGGTGAGCTTCTGATACTTCGAATGGTCCGGATTATCCATTTGCGGCAGCGTCCGGACCAGCATCGGCTTGCCGCTCATGGCTTCTCGGACCTTGGTCTCGAAATCGATGCTGAGCAGTTTCGTCCGCGGCTGGTTGATGAAGCGATCGGCCTGACGCTCGATCTCGACGATGTCGGCATATTTGGTGATCGTCCAGAACGGCCGATAGCCGTCGGGTTCGGTCCAATGGACCGGATCGTCGCGTCTCAGCCCGGCGAACAGCCGGTGCTGCGCCTCCACGTTGCCGTATGTCTTGTGATCGGCGATGGCATTGTCCAGCGGCCTGTCGAGCATCTGTTCTTCCTCCCTGTCAGTTGTTCACGACGTTCCGGCCTGTTCACCGCATGACCAGCACCGGCTTGACCACCCGGCCGCTCTCCAGGTCGCCAACTGCTTCGTTTATTTTTTCGAGCGGATAGGTTTTGACGAATTTGTCGAGCGGCAACCGGCCATCGCGAAAGAAATCGATCATGCGCGGGATGAACAGCTGCGGATTGGCATCCCCTTCGACGACGCCGCGGATGGTGATCCCCCGGCCGACCACGACGCTGGCTTCGGCCGCGTAAAGCGTGCCGCGCGGCGGCGCCGCGACCTGGGCGTTGACGCCCCTCGCACGCAGGCAGTTGATCGAATGGGCGACGACCGCGGGGACGCCCGTCGTATCCAGCGAAAAACTGGCGCCACCCCGCGAAAGCTCGACAATCTCGGCCGTCACATTTTCCGAAAGGCCAGATACCGCGTGGGTCGCCCCGAGCTCGAGGGCCATCCGCAACCGCTCGGGGACGACGTCGACCGCGATGATGGTCGAGCAGCCGACAATCCGCGCGGCGATGATGGCCGAGAGGCCGACGGCTCCGACCCCGAACACCGCGATCGACGTGCCGGCCGGCGGCCGAAGCACACGCATCACCGTTCCCATTCCGGTCTGGATTCCACATCCCAGCGGCGCGACGAGTTCCAGCGGCAGGTCGTCATCCACTTTGACGACATTGCGGGTGGTCGCGATGGCGTGGGTTGCGAACGCGGACTGGGAGAAGAAGTGCCCGCCGATTTCCCTGCCGTTCCAGGTCAGCGCCGAACCGCCGGGCCTCTTGCCGAACAGGTTGATGTCGCGGAAATGGTCGCAATAACCGAGCGCACCGTCGCGGCAATTGGCACATTCGCCGCACGAGCCGAAGCTCATCAGGACATGGTCGCCGGGCCGGAGCTGCGTGATTCCGGGACCGACCTTCTCGACGACGCCGGCCCCCTCATGTCCCAGCACCTTCGGCATCGGGATCGGGATGTGCTGCAGCTTCACCGCCATGTCAGTGTGGCAAATGCCGCAGGCGTGCACCCGGACCAGCACCTCGCCAACTTGCGGATCAGCCAGCTCACACGTCGCGATCTCGAACGGATCGCCCGGCGCATGGGCGATCGCCGCCGTGACGCTCGTTGCGTGAGTTCGTGCCGTCGACGCCATCACTGCTGGTCCTTCTCGCCGATCAGGGCGTGTTGAAACCCTTGAGGACCGGTTTGGCCGTGGCCTTTTCCGGCGGCCACACGGTGACAAGCTTGTCGCCCTGGAACTGGGTCACCGTGGTGTCGCGGCCCTTGTTGCGGCCGTTCTCATCGAATTCGAGATAGTCCGACGAGGTGATCATCTCGTCCTTGCCGACCTTCACCTTGCGAAGCGCATCGGCGATGTCCTCCGGCTTGAAGCTCTTCGCCGCATCAAGCGCCCTGATGGCAACCATGGTGCCGAAATAGCCAAGCGCGGAATTCAGCGTCAGCGGCTGCTGGAATTTCTTCTCGAAGGCGTCGCCGACCTTCGCTGCTGCCGGCAGGTCGGCCGAGAACGGCGTCACCGCGAACTGCCACCCCACCAGATTGCCAATCTCCGGCCGCAGCTTCGGATCGCCCGACATGCCGCCGGTGCCGATCACGACGGGATGGAAATCGAGCTGCTCATAGGCCTTCGACGCCAGCACGCCGGCCCGGAAATAACCAACCTGCACCACGATGTCGGGCTGCGACGCCTTCAGCTTGAGCACCGGCTGCAGCAGGTCCTGCGCCGCGGCACCATATTCGATGAACGACGTCACGGTCAGGTCCTTGCGCTTGGCGAGTTCCGCCTTGAGCTGCTTGCCCATCTCGATGCCGTATTCGTTGTCGGGGCAGAGCACGGCCACCTTCGTCCTTTTCGGATCGAGCTTGTTGACCATCTGCAGCGCATTGAAAATGCCGGACACGTAGTCGCTGTCGATCAGCGTGGTCGACCACGTCCATTTCAGGCTGCCGTTGGTCATGGATTCCTGCTGCGGAATCGTATTGATGTGCGGAATGCCGTATTTTTCCGCGACCTGCGACAGCGGCACGGTTTCGTTGGACGTCGCCGCTCCCATCACGAGTGCCACCTTGTCCTGGTTGATCAGTCGCTCGGTCTCGCCGACGGCGTTGATCGGCTTGCTCTGCGAATCCCCCTTGACGAGTTCGATCTGGGCCCCGCCGTGATTTTTCAGACCACCGGCTGCATTGACCTGCGCGATCGCGAGTTCCGTGCCGCGCATGCCGTCGCCGCCACCGACCGCGCCGGGACCGGTCAGCGCATAGACCGCGCCAAGCTTGACCGCATCGGCGGCGCTCGCATTAAAAGCCGACAGCAGCACCGTCGTGGAAAGAAGAAAACCAGCCATGCGTTTCATTTGCGTCTCCCTTGCTTGTTCATTGTTCGCTAGATTCCGAGGTAGGCCTGCCTGACCCGCGGGTCCGCCATCAGGCTGGCCGCGGGCCCTTCAATCGCAAAATGACCCTGCTCGAGCACATAACCGTGGTCGGCAACCTCGAGGGCCAGCGCCGTGTTCTGCTCGACCACCAGGATCGTCAGTCCCTGCGCCGCCAGCCGGCGCACCGCGACGAAGATCTCGTCGACAACGATCGGCGCGAGACCAAGGCTGGTTTCATCGAGCAGCAGTAATCGCGGCGATGCCATCAGGGCGCGCGCGATCGCGACCATCTGCTGTTCGCCGCCCGACAGCGTGCCGGCGCGCTGCGCCCGGCGCTCGCGCACCCTCGGAAACAATTCGAGCACCATCGTGAGGTTTTCGTCGCGCTTGCGGCGCGCGGCCGGCGACGATGAGCCGACCAGGAGGTTCTCGAAGACGGTCATTTCCGAGAACAGCCGCCGGCCCTCCGGCACCTGAACGAGCCCGGAGCGGACGATCTCCTGCGCCGGCATCCCGACGATGTCCCGCCCGTCGTAGCGGATCGTTCCTGCTTCCGTGGGAATGATCCCGGATATCGTGCGCAGCAGCGTCGTCTTGCCGGCGCCGTTGGCGCCGATCA
>JBAUUA010000609.1:0-2432 GCA_049582465.1 Bradyrhizobium sp.
CGCCGAGGAGGTCAGGGCCGGCGACCTCGTGATCACGCAAGCCTGGAGCCGTGCCACGCCGGGCGGCGCGAAGATCGGCGGCGGCTATCTGACCATCGAGAACAAGGGCACCACGGCGGATCGGCTGATCGGCGGCTCGTCCGACATCGCCGGAAAAATCGAGGTCCACGAAATGACCATGAAGGACGGCGTCATGACCATGCGCCCCGTCGACAAGGGCCTTTCGATCGAGCCGGGCAAAACGGTAAAACTGGCGCCGGGCGGCTATCATCTGATGATGTTCGATCTCAAGGGCCCGCTCAAGCAGGGCGATAAACTGCCGGTCACGCTGGAGTTCGAAAAGGCCGGCAAGGTGCAGGTCCCGTTCGATGTGGCGGGCGTGGGCGCGCAGGCACCCGGAAACGCCGCCGGCGGCCCCATGGATATGAAGAAGATGCCCGATCATTCCGGCATGAAGATGTGACGGAGGCCGCCCGGCCGCGGCGCCGAACCGTTGCAACGCAAGGGCACCGTGGGCGCCGACGGCTTTTGGCACGTCGGCCGAGTGCCGATCCCGCAAGCCGGACGCTGGCACGTGCGCGTCGAGGCGGTGACAGCGTTCCAGAAGGTCACGCTGGAAGACGATTTTGAGGTGCCGGCGCCCTGAAGGGTTCTTTCGGCGGCCGCCGCCCCCCGTATTGTGACCGATCGTGCCTTATTCGTGCCTTCAAACTCGTCCGTAAAACGGCAGGAAATCCGCGCGCTTAGCGGGTTTTCCTCACCCCCGCCCTTGTGTTTTCGCACCCGATCCGGTTTCACTGCTGGCTTCCCGTGCCCGACCGATTCTACTGGTGACCCATGCGATTATCGCGGTTCTTTCTGCCCATCCTCAAAGAGAATCCGAAAGAGGCCGAGATCGTCTCGCATCGCCTGATGCTGCGCGCGGGCATGATGCGCCAGGAAGCGGCGGGCATCTACGCCTGGCTGCCGCTGGGCTTTCGCGTGCTGAAGAAGATCGAGCAGATCGTCCGCGAGGAGCAGGACCGCGCCGGCGCGCTGGAATTGCTGATGCCGACGCTGCAGCTTGCCGATCTCTGGCGCGAAAGCGGCCGCTACGATGCCTATGGTCCGGAAATGCTGCGCATCACCGACCGGCATAAGCGCGAGCTGTTGTTCGGGCCGACGAACGAGGAAATGATCACCGAGATTTTTCGGGCTTACGTGAAATCGTACAAGAGCCTGCCGCTCAACCTCTATCACATCCAATGGAAATTCCGCGACGAGCAGCGTCCGCGCTTCGGCGTCATGCGCGGCCGCGAATTCCTGATGAAGGACGCCTATTCCTTCGACATCGACGAGGCCGCCGCGCGGCGGTCCTACAACAAGATGTTCGTCGCCTATCTGCGCACCTTCGCGCGGATGGGATTGAAGGCGATCCCGATGCGCGCCGAGACCGGGCCGATCGGCGGCGATCTCAGCCATGAATTCATCGTGCTCGCGGAGACCGGCGAGTCCGCGGTCTATTGCGACAGCGACGTGCTCAATCTGCCGGTGCCCGGCGACGACATCGACTATGAGGGCGATCTGACCCCGATCATCAAGCAATGGACCTCGGTCTATGCCGCGACCGAGGACGTCCACGACGCGGCGCGCTTCGACCGCGAGGTGCCGGCCGAGAAGAAGGTGCATACGCGCGGCATCGAGGTCGGCCAGATCTTCTATTTCGGCACCAAATATTCGGACACGATGAAAGCCCTGGTCGCGGGCGCCGACGGCGTCGACGTGCCGATCCATGGCGGATCCTACGGCGTCGGCGTCTCGCGCCTGGTCGGCGCCATCATCGAGGCCTGCCATGACGATGCCGGCATCAAATGGCCGGAGGCGGTGGCGCCGTTCAAGGCGGTCATCCTGAACTTGAAGCAGGGCGACCAGGCCACGGATGCTGCTTGTGAAAAGCTCTACGGGGAGCTTTCGGCGAAAGGCGTCGAGGTGCTCTATGACGATACCGACCAACGCGCCGGCGCCAAGTTCGCCGCCGCCGACCTGATCGGCATTCCCTGGCAGGTTCTGGTGGGGCCGAAGGGGCTCGCCGAAGGCAAGCTCGAACTGAAGCGGCGCAACGACGGGTCGCGCGAGAATCTCAGCCCGGCGGATGTCATGGCGCGGCTCACCGCGTGAAGAATTATCCACCAGGTGCATGCGGATATCGAACGCCGCGGCCACAATTGGCCCGAATCGTGTGAAAATCCGGCTATGGATGAAGCTATGAGCGAGCCAGTTCGAACTCCACCCTTCGCGCCATTCGAATGGCTGCTGTCGGGACGCTATCTGCGGGCACGTCGCAAGGAAGGCTTCATCTCCGTCATCGCCGGATTCTCCTTCCTCGGCATCATGCTCGGCGTCGCCACGCTGATCATCGTGATGGCCGTGATGAACGGCTTCCGCAAGGAGCT
>JBAUUA010000610.1:0-6214 GCA_049582465.1 Bradyrhizobium sp.
TCGCGGCCTGCAACGCCGGCTCGCTGAATTATCTCAAAGTGAAGGCCGACAACAGCTGGGCGTGGCCGCCGATGCTGTTCGACAATTCGGTCGAGAAGGTCGGCGACTATCTCGACGTGATGAAAGAGGCGGGCACCATTCCCGAATTCGAATGCTTCGACGTCGGCATCGTGCGCTGCGTCGGAATGTACCGGCAGACCGGGATGTATTCCGGGCCGCTCGAATATAATTTCGTAATGGGCGTCGCCTCGGGCATGCCGGCCGATCCGGAATTGCTGCCGATCCTGTTGAAGCTGAAGGCGCCGGACGCGCACTGGCAGGTCACCGCGATCGGCCGCGCCGAAATCTGGCCGCTGCACCAGCGCTGCGCCGACCTCGGCGGCCATCTGCGCTCCGGTCTGGAGGACACCTTCTATCTCGGCGACGGCACCAAGGTGACCTCGAACGGGCATCTGGTCGAAGCGCTTGCCACATGCGCCCGCAACGCCGGCCGTGACATCGCGAGCCCGGCGGAAGCGCGGCAGATTTTTGGCGTCAGGCATTAGCAATTGATGCAGCGTTGTCGCCGCAAGCTCGATCACCTCTCCCCTTGTGGGAGAGGTCGGATCGCATCGATAGATGCGATCCGGGTGAGGGGTTACGCTCTAACGATAGACCGTAACCCCTCACCCCAACCCTCTCCCACAAGGGGAGAGGGGGCGCGCCGCCGCAGTTGATATACGGGAGGCAACGATGCAAAATTTATCAGCCACCGGCGGCGTGCCGGGTCCGGGCCGGATCGGCCGGGTGGCGATCGGCGATCTCCTGAAACGCGCGGCGGCGCGCTTTCCCGACCGCATTGCGCTGACCGATGGCGCGCGGCGGGTGACCTTCACCGAGCTCGAGCGCGATGCCAACCGTTTTGCCAATTACCTGGTCGCGCGCGGCCTGAAGCCGGGCGAGAAGATCTCGACCATCTGCAACAACTCGGTCGAATTCGTCAAAGCGCTGTTCGGCATTCACCGCGCCGGCCTCGTTTGGGTACCCATCAACACCATGCTCGGCCCCGCCGACATGGACTACATCCTCGACCATGCCGAAGTGAATTTTGCCATCATCGACGACAATCTCTACGGCCAGCCCGAGCGGCGCGCGGCGCTGCAAAAGCGCGGCATCGATCTGATCGCGATCGATCTGGCGGGGACGGCATCGGGCGCGGGTCTCGAAAGTTTCAACGATCTGATCAAGGGCCGGTCCGAGATCGAGCCGGACATCGAGATCGACGACCGCGATCTCGCCATGATCATCTATACCTCCGGCACCACGTCGCGGCCGAAGGGCGCAATGCATTGCCATCTCGCCGTGGTGATGGCGGTCATGAGCAATTGCGTCGAGATGCAGCTTTCGCGCGACGATGGCATCACCGGGCAATTCCCGCTGTTCCATTGCGCCGGCCATGTGCTGTTGCTGAGCTATCTGTCGGTTGGCGGCCGCATGGCGCTGATGCGCGGCTTCGATCCCGTGGTGTGCATGGACGCCATCGCGCGCGACAAGCTGACCGTGTTCGTTGGACTATCGCTGATGTATCAGGCGATCCTCGATCACCCGCGCCGCCGGGAATTCGATCTGTCGGGTCTGCGGTGCTGCATCTACACCATGGCGCCGATGGGCCGTCCGCTGCTGGAGCGCGCGATGGCCGATCTCTGTCCGAACTTTGTGCTCTCCAGCGGCCAGACGGAAATGTATCCGGCCACGACGATGTCGCGCCCCGAGGTGCAGCTGAAGCGGTTCGGCAATTACTGGGGCGAATCGCTGATCGTGAACGAGACCGCGATCATGGACGATGCCGGTAATCTGTTAGCCCGCGGCCAGGCCGGCGAACTCGTGCATCGCGGGCCCAACGTGATGATGGGCTATTACAAGGACCCGAAGGCGACCGAGGAGGCGCGCAAGTTCGGCTGGCATCACACCGGCGATCTCGCGCTGATCGACGAAAACGGCGAGGTGCTGTTCCTCGACCGCAAGAAGGACATGATCAAGTCCGGCGGCGAGAACGTCGCTTCCGTCAAAATCGAGGAGACGCTGCTCGCCCATCCCGCCGTGCAGAACGCCGCCGTGGTCGGCTTGCCGCATCCGCAATGGGGCGAGGCGGTCTCCGCCTTCGTCAAACTGAAGCCGGGTGCTGTGGCGGATGAGGCCGGCATCATGGAACATTGCCGCAAGAACCTTGGCGGTTTTCAGGTGCCGAAGCTGGTCAGGATCGTGGAAGAGATGCCGATGACCGCGACCGGAAAACTGCGCAAGGTCGAATTGAGGCAGGCGTATAGCGATCACTTCGCGAAAGAGCGCGCGTGAAGCTCCTCGCCCACCACAGACTGTCATTCCGGGGCGCGCGAAGCGCGAGCCCGGAATCCATGACCCCCATCGGGAGTATGGATTCCGGGCCTGCGCTTTCAGCGCATCCCGGAGTGACGACTAGGATAAGCCCATGGCCATACTTGAATCGACCATCGTCCCTTCGAGCGCCGCCTACAAGGCCAACCGCGACGGCATGCTGGCGCTGATCGCGCGGATGCGGGCGCTGGAGGAGCGGGCGCGCGCGGCGTCGGCCGCGGCCAAGGACCGCTTTCACAAGCGCGGACAATTGCTGCCGCGCGAGCGGGTGGCGCTGGTGCTCGATCCCGGCGCGCCCTTCATCGAGCTCTCCACGCTGGCGGGTTACCGGTTCGATGTTCCCGACGCCGAGAAGAGCGTGCCCGGCGGCGGGCTGATCGCCGGCATCGGTTTCGTCGCCGGCATCCGCTGCATGATCAGCGCCAATGATTCCGGCATCGATGCCGGCGCGCTGCAGGCTTTCGGCCTCGACAAGACGCTGCGGGTGCAGGAACTGGCGCTGGAGAACAAGCTGCCTTACGTGCAGCTGGTCGAAAGCGCCGGCGCCAATCTGCTGCGCTACCGCGTCGAGGATTTTGTGCGGGGCGGCAACATTTTTCGCAATCTGGCGCGGCTGTCGGCGGCGGGTCTCCCGGTGGTGACGGTGACGCACGGCTCCTCGACCGCGGGCGGCGCCTACCAGACCGGCCTGTCTGATTACATCGTGATGGTGCGCGGGCGCACGCGCGCCTTTCTCGCCGGTCCGCCGCTGCTGAAGGCCGCCACCGGCGAGATCGCCACCGAAGAGGAACTCGGCGGCGCCGAGATGCACACCTCCATTTCCGGCCTCGGCGACTATCTCGCCGAGGATGACCGCGACGCGCTTCGGATCGCCCGCGACATCATGGCCAATCTGGAATGGGACCGGCCGGCGAGGGGCGAAGCAACCCATCGCCCGCCGCGGCACGATCCCGAGGAACTGCTCGGCATCATGCCGATGGACCACAAGCGCCCCGTCGACATGCGCCAGGTGATCGCGCGGATCATTGACGATTCCGATTTCACCGAGTTCGGCACCAATTACGGCCCAGCGACCGTGTGCGGACACGCCCGCATCGAGGGCCAGGCGATCGGCATCGTCACCAACAACGGCCCGCTCGATCCGGCCGGCGCCAACAAGGCGACGCATTTCATTCAGGCCTGCTGCCAGTCGCGCACGCCGCTGCTGTACCTGAACAACACCACCGGCTACATGGTAGGCCGTGCCTATGAAGAGGCCGGCATGATCAAGCACGGCTCGAAGATGATCCAGGCCGTGACCTCGGCCACCGTGCCGCAGATCACGATCTATTGCGGCGCCTCGTTCGGCGCCGGCAATTACGGCATGTGCGGCCGCGGCTTTCACCCGCGCTTCTGTTTCTCCTGGCCGAACGCCAAGACCGCCGTGATGGGCGGCGAGCAGGCCGCCGAGACCATGGCAATCGTCACCGAAGCCGCCGCGATCCGGCGCGGCAAGCCGATCGAGAAGGAAAAGCTGGAGGCGATGAAGGCGCAGATCACGGGCGTGTTCGACGGTCAGATGGACGTGTTCGCGACCAGCGCGCGGGTGCTCGACGACGGCGTGATCGATCCGCGCGATACGCGCGCCATCCTGAGCGAGGTGCTGGCGATCTGCCGTGAGGCCGAGGCGCGTAACCCCCAACGCATGCAGTTCTCGGTGGCCCGGCCATGAGAAACGGGTCGATGAAGGCAAGGCCGTTCCAGAAAATCCTGATCGCCAACCGCGGCGAGATTGCTCTGCGGATCATGCGGACCGCGCGCCGGTTGGGCTATGGCGTGGTCGCTGTCTATTCCGACGCCGACCGGGATGCGCTGCACGTGCGCGAGGCGGATGAAGCGGTGCGGATCGGCGAGGCGCTGCCGGCGCAATCCTATCTGAACATCGGCGCCATCATCGCCGCGGCGAAATCGAGCGGCGCCGACGCGGTTCATCCCGGCTATGGCTTTCTCGCCGAAAACGAAGACTTCGCGCAGGCCTGTCGGGAGGCGGGGCTGGTGTTCATCGGCCCGTCGCCCGACGCCATCAGGGCGATGGGCAACAAGGCCGGCGCCAAGGAAATCATGCAGAAAGCCGGCGTGCCCTGTGTGCCCGGCTATCAGGGCGCGGATCAAGGCGACGTCGTGATGTCAGCGGAAGCGAACAAGATCGGCTTTCCCGTGATGATCAAGGCGGTCGCCGGCGGTGGCGGGCGCGGCATGCGGCTGGTCGTGGACGCCGGCTCCTTCCCCGACGCCCTGCGCAGCGCGCGCTCCGAGGCGAAGGCCGCCTTCGGCGACGCCACCGTGATTCTGGAGCGGGCGATCGTCGATCCCCGCCATATCGAAATCCAGGTGTTCGGTGACGCCCACGGCAACGCGATCCATCTCGGCGAGCGCGATTGCTCGGTGCAGCGGCGACACCAGAAGCTGATCGAGGAAGCGCCGTCGCCGGCGGTATCGCCGGAATTGCGGGCGCGGATGGGCGCGATTGCCGTCACCGCGATCAAGTCGATCGGCTATGAGGGCGCCGGTACGCTGGAATTCCTGCTCGACAGCAGCGGAAATTTCTATTTCATGGAGATGAACACGCGGCTGCAGGTCGAGCATCCCGTCACCGAGGCGATCACCGGGCTCGACCTGGTCGAACTGCAATTGCGGGTCGCGAGCGGCGAGCCGCTCGGCGTGAAGCAGGAGGACATCAAGTTCTCAGGCCACGCCATCGAGGTGCGGCTGTGCTCGGAGGATGCGGCGCATGATTTCATGCCGCAATCCGGCCCGATGGCGCTGTGGCGGATGCCGGGCGAACTTCGCGTCGAGCACGCGCTGCATTCGGGGAGCGAAATTCCGCCGTTCTACGATTCGATGATCGCCAAGCTGATCAGCCATGGCGCTACCCGTGCCGAGGCGCGGCGAAAACTCATTTCCGGCCTCGAACAGACCGCCGCGTTCGGCGTCACCACCAATCAGGCATTTCTCGCCGCCTGCCTCGGCCATCCGGAATTCGCATCGGGCGAGGCCACCACGGCGTTCATCGGCAGGCATCGCGCCGAGTTGCTGGCGCCGAGCAAGGACCCGGCTGCGGACGCGGCGCTCGCGGCGCTATTGCTTTACGTCACCGACGCTCACGCGCCGCCGTGGCGGAGCGGACGGTCGCTGGCGACGATTTTTCCAGTTCCCGTCCGCGTCGAGCTCGCTCACGGCGTCTATGACCTGGAAGTCTCGCGCGAGCGGGATGGCGGCTATCTGGCAAGCCGCGATGGCGGCGAGCATCGGTTCGAGATCGACATGCTGGGCGGCGATCACATCCGCTTCCGCTCAGGCGGCCTTGCGGAGTCCGCCAGCTTCCTCCGCGAGGGTGATCGGCTTTATCTGTTGCATCGTGGCGTCACGACGGCCATCCGTGATCTCACGCTGGCGGCGCCCGCCGCGGCGGCGGCGACCGGCAGCGACGGCAAGGTGCGCGCCGCGATGAATGGCCGCGTCGTGGCGGTGCTGGTCAAGCCCGGCGACCGCGTCGCGGCCGGCCAACCGGTGATGACGCTGGAAGCCATGAAGATGGAACACGTGCACGCAGCACCAATCGCGGGCGTGATTGCCGCGATCGATGTCGCGGAAGGCGAGCAGGTCACGACCGGGAAGATCGTGGTGGAGATCGAGGCGGACGCGTAAGATTCCGTCGTTGTCCCGGCGAAAGCCGGGAGGTGGATTCACACTCGAAGTGCAACACTTGGGAGAAGGTCTCGGCGGGGGTCCTGAAGTCAAGGCATTTCCGCGGGGTATTGTTGTAGGCGGCGACGAAGTTTCGGAAGCGGCTGTTTGGGAG
>JBAUUA010000611.1:0-1698 GCA_049582465.1 Bradyrhizobium sp.
CCGTGGCAATTCCGATTCGTACCTGCAACGGTCTGCCGGAGGGCCATACGAGCTCCTCCATCCTTGCCGCAAGATCGAGCCCTGCGTGCACGGCCCGTTCCGCATCATCCTCGTAAGCCTTGGGATAACCGAATAACGCCAGAACCTCCTGTCCTGTGAAACCGCCAACGCTTCCTCCCATATTCGTGATCGCGCCTGTGCAGGCGTCCTGGAAACGGTGGACGACGCCGGCGACATCCTCGGGGTCGGCGTCAATCGTGGGCGCCATCGAACCCACGAGCTCACAGGACAGCACCGTCAGCTGGCGTCTCTCGGACCCGGAACGCGGCAAGTCGATGCGGGGACCGCGCGCTCGCTCCGGCGCAGCCTCCATTTGCTCTCCCGGTTCGACGGCCGGCGACTCGCGATGTTCTTCGACAGTTTGGGGACCGGCGGCAAATTTGTAGCCGGCACCCGACACCGTGATGATGAACCGCGGCGCCTTTGGATCCGGCTCGATCTTTCGCCGCAGCCGGCCGACATGCATGTCGATGCCGCGGCCATATAGCTCCTCACCATGCCCGGCTATCGCCCTACTGAGCTGATCGCGCGAAAACACGCGGCCCGGGTTCCGCACGAATGCAATGAGCAGCGCCGACTCCGCCCGGGTCAGCGCGACCTCGCGTCCGTCCGCATGCACGAAGGTCCGACCGGGGAGATTGATCCTGCAGCCCTCGATGCGCAGAGCCGCCGGTGCCAGTGCGGCGGGGTCTTCTCCAGGGGAAGACATCAACTCGACGAGGCGCCCCAGAAGCTTCTGCTCATCCAATGGTTGCGATAGATGGACATCCGCGCCCGGAAGCGAACGATCCAGCCTTGCAATATCCGTCGATCGCTTAGCCAGCACGATCAATCTCGGAATTCTGTCGCTTAGTCGTCGCGCAAGCGACAAATCCGCAAGGCCAGAGCCAGCTACAAGGATTGCGGCGTCTATCCCAACGTGGACAGCCAGATCGAGCGCACGCCTTTCGTCCGCAGCGAGCTCGACGGCATAGCCCGCCGGCTGCAGCAACCGCGCCATCTTGGCTCGAAGCGCCGCCCCCTGCGCTACAACCAGTACGAGCTTTCCGAGCTTTCCCATCCGTATTCCGTCCGGTCCTGCATCGCACGAATAACCGGAGCAAAGTCATCCAAACTATTACATTTTAATTACAATACCGACAATGGCCCGCTTACGCTGGCAAGCTATTGTTCACTAAACGGCTATCAGGAGACCCGCGGTGGTGTTAGGATGTTTTTTTAAATAAGTATTAACCTATTTTTTGGGGGCCCTAATTGAATTACGCGGGGCGATTTTCACCCGGCGCGTCGGACGTGGAATCCGTCCGGTTCAATTTCGATTCATCGCCGGATCACGGCCACACGGCAACGTTCAAAGTTCCGGACGCGCATCTTCTCTTCTCCGGGGATTATCAGAGATCAGGCGGTGATCTGATCATTTCGGATCACCTCCATCGCGTGATCGTTCCGGATTATTTCCACGGCGACAAGCGGCCTTTGCTCGTATCGCCTGAGGGCGCGCCGCTCGATGCCAAGGTCATTGACGCCCTGACCGGCTACACCCAATACGCCCAGGCCGCGGGAACAAACGCGGCCGGCAAGGTGGTCGGTCACGTTGCCAAGATGACCGGCAGCGCCAGCATCGTGCGCAATGGCGTA
>JBAUUA010000612.1:0-3284 GCA_049582465.1 Bradyrhizobium sp.
ATTATCGGCACCCCCGCATGGGAACGACGACGCCGGTATGACAGGGGCGCTGGCTAACGCCCGCCATGGAGGCATCCCGGCAAGCCGGGCGCTTCCGAAATGCCGGAATCTTTTACTTGGCTCCTCCCGAAAAATCGGCATTGTGCGGGGCATGACCCAGCAAACCGAGACCAAGGCGAAGGCCGGCGCCGCCATTATTCCGGTGACGCTGTTCGAGCAGAACTGCACCCTGATCTGGTGCGAGGCCACCAGGAAAGCCGTCGTGATCGACCCCGGCGGCGAGGTGCCCAAAATCCTGGAAGCGATCAAGCAGACCAAGGTCGATGTCGAAAAGATCTGGCTGACCCACGGCCATATCGACCACGTCGGCGGCGCCGCCGAATTGCGCGACGCGCTGAAAGTGCCGATCGAAGGCCCGCACATCGCCGACAAGTTCCTGCTCGACAATGTCGTGACCAGCGGCGCCCGGTTCGGCATGACCGGGGTGCGCGATTTCGCGCCGGACCGCTGGTTGAATGAGGGCGACCAGGTCTCCATCGGCCAACTCAGCTTCGACATCCTGCACTGCCCCGGCCATTCGCCGGGCAGCGTGGTGTTCTACAACAAGGAAATGCGTTTCGCGCATGTCGGCGACGTGCTGTTCAGCGGGTCCGTCGGACGCAGCGACATTCCCGGCGGCAATCATGCCACGCTGATCAAGTCGATCGTCGACAAGCTGCTGCCGCTCGGCGACGATGTCGGCTTCATCTGCGGCCACGGCCCCGGATCGAGCATCGGCCAGGAGCGGCTGACCAACCCGTTCCTCACCGGCGCGATGTAGGGCGGCGCTTTCAAGACACCGCGATCGGCTATTCGGCCGCGACCATCTCGGCCGTCCCGGGCTGCGCGAGATGGCGCGTCCCCCAGTCGCGGATGACGGCGATCACGGGGACAAAGCTCCTGCCCTTGCGGGTCAGGCGGTATTCGACCTTGGGCGGCACCACGCCGAAATCCCTGCGGTCGATCAGGCCGCTTTCGGTCAGCGCCTTCAATTCGCGCGACAGCACCCGCGGTGCGATCGCCGCGCTGCCGCTGGCGCCGCGCAGCAAACCGCTGCGGATTTCGCCATAGCGCTTCGGGCCGTCCTGCAGGTCCCAGACGATGCGCAGCTTGTACTTGCCGCTGATCATCTTCTGGAATGCCGCCTTTTCTCGCCGACGCGCTGTTCGAACTGTTTGCCGAGCGCCGCAACGGCAAGGAAGCCAAGGTCTGGCCCGACGCAGCCGCGCTGCTGGGACGGCCGCCGACCTCGTTTGACGAATTTGCCAGGCGTAACGCCGCGATCTTCCGGGGCAAGGCGCCGCCGCCGAAAATCTGAGGAAGCAACCGATGAAACACTTCATGATCAAATATCAGTTCGCCAACGGCAGCCCGGAAGAATGGCATCGGGAAGTCAGCCGTTTCATTGCCGCGCTCGACAACGATCCCGATCTGAAGGGCAAGATCGGCTACCGCGTCATGAAGAACCGCGATGACTCAAGCTACTTTCATCTTGCCGCGGCGGCCGACGAACAGGCCGTGAAGACGCTGCAGTCGCGGGATTTCTTCAAGCACTACACGGAAAGGACAAGACAGGTCGCCGGCGGCGAGGTCACGGTGACGGCGATCGAGCTGATCGGCGAAACCGCCCCCCGAAGTCAGTCGTGAATGACGGCCGTGACCTCGATCTCCACGCGAGCCGAGGCGGGCGTCAGGGCCGCGACCTGTACGAGCGTGCTGGCCGGACGCCACGTACCGAAGGTCTCGCCATGCGCGCGGGCAATGTGATGAGCATCGGCCATATCGATAATGTAGACGACGGTTCGCACCACATGGCGCAGTTCCGCGCCGGCTTCGCCGAGCGCCGCCGCGACCGTGGCGATCGCCCCCATCATCTGCCTGTGGGCATCGCCCTCCAGATCCGGAGGGCGGGCCGTCGTGCCGGAGACGAATACCTGGTTTCCGACGCGCACGGCGCGCGCGTAGCCGTAGACGTCCTCGAACGGATAGCCGGATGAGATATTTGTCCTGATCAACGGCCATTTCCTTCGCGAGCGGCTTTCTCAGTAGAGCACGCACCCGAACCAAAGTCAGCCGTCCGCCGCGACGGCGCGTCAGTCCGGAATTGGCGAACGGCCTGGAAGGTTACGCCCTACCCCGAAATCATCGCGCGAATGCGTTGCGCGAGATGGTCGAGGTCGAACGGCTTGGTGATCATCTCCATGCCCGGCTGCAGAAAGCCGTCGGCGATCGCCACGCTCTCGGCATAGCCGGTGATGAAGAGGATATTCAGATCGGGCCGGCTCTCGCGCGCCTGGTCGGCGACCTGGCGGCCGTTCATGCCGGGCAGCCCGACGTCGGTGACCAGCAAATCAATCCGCTCCCCCGAGCGCAGGATTTTCAGGCCCGACGGTCCGTCGACGGCCTCGAGCGTCCGGTAGCCCTGCTCGTCGAGCATCTCGAGGATAACGCCGCGCACCACCGGCTCGTCCTCGATCACCAGCACGGTTTCGCCGGTGGCGGCGTGTTCGGCCGTCCTGGCGGCAGAGGCCTGCGAAGCGGCGATGTCGCCGTGATGCCGGGGCAGATAGAGCCTGACCGCGGTCCCCTGCCCGATCTTGCTGTCGATGGTCACGTGGCCGTTCGACTGCCGGGCGAATCCGTAGATCATGGAAAGCCCGAGCCCGGTGCCCTGCCCGATCGGCTTGGTGGTGAAGAACGGATCGAACGCGCGCGCCGCCACCTCCGCGCTCATGCCGACGCCGGTGTCGGTGACGGTGATGCAGACATAGTCGCCGGGCGAAAGCGCCGGCGTGTCGGCGGTCACGCTGTCGAGCCGCGCGTTGGAAGTGGCGATGGTGAGCTTGCCGCCGTCCGGCATGGCGTCGCGGGCATTGATGGCGAGATTGAGCAGCGCGCTCTCCAGCTGGTTGGGGTCGCACAGCGTGCTCCACAGATCCGCCGCCGCGATGATCTGCAGATCGATGGTCTCGCCGATGGTCCGGCGCAGGAGATCCTCCAGCGACACCACCAGCTGATTGACATCGACGCTTTTCGGAATCAGCGGCTGCCGCCGCGCGAACGCCAGAAGCCGGTGGGTGAGCGCCGCGGCGCGATTCGCCGATGTCATCGCCGCATTGATGTAACGCGCGACGTTGTCGGTGCGTCCCTGGTTGAGCCGGGTCTGCAGCAGATCCAGCGAACCGACGATGCCGGTCAACAGATTGTTGAAGTCGTGGGCGATGCCGCCGGTCAATTGTCCGACC
>JBAUUA010000613.1:0-5066 GCA_049582465.1 Bradyrhizobium sp.
GCATTGCGGCGTGGGAACTCGTGGTGCGCATCAACCATCTCCCGCCTTATCTGCTGCCGGGGCCGGTCGCGGTGTTCAGAACACTGATCGTCGATTGGCAGGTGCTGTTTCAATCGCTGCTGACGACATTGCAGACCACGCTCGAGGGCTTCGTGGCCGCCGGGCTCGGCGGCATCGCGCTGGCGCTTCTGTTCAACCGGTCGAAATGGCTGGAATACTCTTTGTTCCCCTATGCGGTGATCCTGCAGGTGACGCCGGTGATCGCGATCGCGCCGCTGCTTCTGATCTACCTTCCGCAGCAGACCGCCGTCATCGTTTGCGCCTGGATCGTCGCGTTCTTTCCGGTGCTGTCCAACACCACGCTGGGGTTGAATTCGGTGGACCGCAATCTGGCCGGCCTGTTCCAGCTCTATGGCGCATCACGGACGCAGACGCTGCTCTATCTCAAACTGCCTTCCGCGCTGCCCTTCATCCTCGGCGGATTGCGGATCGCCGGCGGCCTGTCGCTGATCGGTGCCGTGGTGGCCGAGATCGCGGCGGGCTCGGCGGGGGCTGGCTCGGGGCTTGCCTACCGCATAGCCGAATCCGGCTATCGCCTCGACATTCCCCGAATGTTCGCTGCGTTGCTGTTGCTCTCCGCCGCCGGAATTGTCATTTATGGGCTGCTGGCGCTGGTTTCGCATCTGGTGTTGCGGCGCTGGCACGAGAGCGCGCTTGGAAAGGAAAACTGATGGCTGGCGGCAATGCTTCTTCCGGGAAAATCGATCTGCTGATCTATGGGCCGAGCAAGCCGATCGTCGACAACGGCTTTTCCGACCAGTTCGTGCTGCATTTCTTCGAGACCACGGCCGACCTCGAGCGCCTGACGCCGGCGGTCGCGGAAAAAATCCGCGGGGCCGCCGTGACCTACAATTCGGTCCGCGGCGACAGCAAGACGCTGGCGCGCTTTCCGAAGCTCGAAATCGTCTCCTCGTTCGGCGTCGGCTACGACCACATCGATGCCAATTATGCGCGCGAGCATAACATCGTCGTGACCAACACGCCCGACGTGCTGACCGAGGAAGTCGCCGACGTCGCGATGGGCCTGCTGATCGCGACCCTCCGCGAGTTCGTCAAGGCCGACCGGTATTTGCGTTCCGGCCACTGGCTGACGCAGAATTTTCCCTTGAGCGCCGGCTCGCTCCGGGATCGCACGGTCGGGATGGTCGGCATGGGCCGGATCGGCCAGGCGATCGCGCGCCGCCTGGAGGCCTCGCGCGTTCCCGTGGTCTATCATTCGCGCAAACCCGCCGACGGCGTGGCCTACAAGCATTATCCGGACCTGCTCGAGATGGCGAAGGCAGTCGACACGCTGGTGGTCATCGTTCCCGGCGGTCCCGGTACCGCGAAGATGGTCAATGCTGACGTCATGAAGGCGCTGGGGCCGCGCGGCGTGATCATCAACGTGGCGCGCGGCTCGGTGGTCGATGAGCAGGCGCTGATCGCGGCGTTGAAGTCGGGCGGCCTTCTTGCTGCCGGTCTCGATGTCTTCGAAAAAGAGCCGAACGTGCCGGACGAATTGCGCAGCATGCAGAATGTCGTCTTGCTGCCACATATTGGCTCGGCTTCGGTGGTAACCCGCAACGCCATGGATCAGCTGGTGGTCGATAATCTGAAAGTCTGGTTCGCTGGCAAGCCGCCGCTGACGCCGGTCGCGGAAACGCCGGTGAAGAGCCGCTGATGGCACGGCGCCTCGGCATCGCGCTTGCGGCGCTGATCGCCTGCGCAGGGCTGGCGCAGGCGCAGGATGCCTCGACGCTGAAAAAGGACATGGTCGGGCAGTGGGAGCTCTCCACCACCGAGCGCAGCAAGACCTGCGTGGTCACGCTGAAGGGCGATGGAACGCCGCAGGGAATGAAGCTTGAGCTCGAGCCCGGCTGCGCCGCGGCGCTGCCCTTCACCAAGGGTATCGCCGCCTGGAGCATCGCGGGCCTCGACATCGTGCGGCTGCAGGACGCCTCGGGCCAGCCGGTGATCGACTTCACCGAAGTCGAGAGCGGCATTCTCGAAGGCCTGCGGCAGGGCGAGGGGATCTACATCCTGCAGAATCTCGCCGCCGCGCGTTCGCTGGCGAAGTCGATGGATCAGATGATCGGCGACTGGGCGATGGTTCGCGGCAACGGCCAGCCGATCTGCGGCCTGACGCTGACCAACAACGAGGCGGACAAGGATAATTTCCAGGTATTCCTGAAGCCGAAATGCGATCCCGCGGTTGCGGCCTTTGCGCCGACGCAATGGCGGCTCGATCACGGCCAGATGCTGTTGATGTCACAAAGCGGCGAGACCTGGCAATTCGAGGCCGACGACAATGCGCAGTGGCGGAAGGTGCCCGACAGCGCCGACCCGCTGATCATGCTGCGGCAGTGATTTTTTCGGAAATGCTACCTTGCCCGGCAAGGAGCCTCGCGGGGCCGCTTGCTGGCGCGACGGTAAGGCCGCATATTGACCTGATCTTGCACCGAGGAGATGGACCCATGGCCGAACTCTTGCTGAGCCTCGCAGAGATCGAGCAGCGCATCGCCGCGGTGAGGGAAAACCTCACCGAATTGACCGAGCAGGCCGCTGCCGTCTCCGGTGCCGCGGTCGAGGAGTTGAACGCGCAGCGTATCGCCGACCAGGAGGCCCAGCTCGATCGCCTCACCAGGCAGCGCGACCAGTTGCTTCAGCGGGCAGAGGGCGTCAGGCCGCAGATGGAAGTGATCGGTGCGGACGGCGTTCCCGTTGGAACCGTCGATCGCGTGGAGCATGGTAGAATCAAGCTGGTCCGCGCCGACAGTGGCGAGGGCCGCCATAAAGGTCACCATCATTTCATCGAGCTTGGCCTGGTCGCCGGTGTCGAGGGGCAAAAGGTGCGGCTGTCGGCCAACGCCGCCGTCGCGGTTACTCTGGAAGAGGAACGGTCGGGAAAGCCGACCTGAGCGCCCGGCCCGACCGAGGCCGACGACAGCGCATAGGGACGTCGGAGCCGCGCCGTCACTTTCCGCTCGACATCATCCAATTGGCGATCCGCAGCGTCACGGGCGTCGGCGACAGACGGCTTGAGGTCGTCATGATCTTGTTGAGAAGGCCTGTTATCACCACGCCGCGGCCGGCCTTGAGGGCCTGATAGCCGATCCGCGCGACGTCGCTTGAATTCATCACCCGCATCAATCCGCCCTTGAACAGCGCGGCGCGTCCAGCATGGGCGATTTGGGCAAATTCGGTTTCGGTGGCGCCTGGGCACAGCGTCGTGACGGTGACGCCGCTGCCTTTCAGCTCAAAGGCGATCGCCTCGCCGAAATTCAGGACATAGGCCTTGCTGGCGCAATACACCGCCATTTGCGGGCCCGGTTGGAACCCCGCCGTGGAGGCGAGCAGCATCACCTTGCCCCGGCCGCGCGCCACCATCGGCGGCAGCAACAGCCGGGTCAATTCGGTCAGCGCCACCACATTGACCCCGAGCATCTCGCTGACCCGGAGCGGATCGGATTGATCGAAGCGGCCGTTGTCGCCGAGCCCGGCATTGTTGATCAGCACGTCGATGTTCATCCCGCGCGTTTCGATCTCCCGCACCAGCGCGGCGGCCGCCCCGCTCTTGCTGAGGTCGGCGGCGATGACGGTGCAGCCGGCGCCGAGCCTCTTCAGCTCTTCGGCCAAAGCCTGCATCGGCTCGACCCGCCGGGCCGAAAGCACGAGATCGTGACCGTCTCTGGCCAGTTCCCGGGCGAGATCGGCGCTGATGCCGCTGGAGGCGCCGGTGACGAGGGCAAGAGGGCGAGGATTGCTTTTCATGACAACGGCTCCGAAACGATCAGGCCGGCGGGAGGCGGCGGGAATTCCCGAATTCAAGCGCGATGCTACACCTAGGGCGGATGGGACGCCGTTCAATTGCCCCGGCTTGGCCGGGCGGGCGGTACCGGATGTTTTTTGTGACACATGGATGTCAAGCCGCGCGCGAAGGCACCGGCTCGCCTCGCCGCCATTGACAGCCACCCGCTGATCCAATACTTAACATAAAGGTTAAGTATAGAGGTGCGTGATGCCGAAACCGGAAATCATCGGTTCTGCGCGGTCGACCTACACGCGCGTCGTCTGCATGGTCTGCGAGGAGAAGGGGATCGACTACGCGCTGACGGAATGCGGACTCGGCGCGCCGGAGTTGTCGGCCATTCATCCCCTCGGCAAGATGCCGGTACTGCGCCACGGCGATGTCGCGCTGTTCGAATCCAGGGCCATCGCAACCTATCTCGATCGCAGCTTCCCGGGCCCGCAGCTCTTTCCGTCCGATCCCCATCCCGCCGCGCTCACCGAGCAATGGGTTTCGCTCGTCAACACGGTGATCGACCGTACCCTGATCCGTACCTATCTCTATGCCTATATCGCCCCGAAGACGGCGGATGGAAAGCCGGACAGCGCGGCGATCGAAGCCGTGATGCCGGCGGTGCGCCAGCAGCTGGAAATTCTCGATCGCGCCGTCGCCGCCACCGGATATCTCGTCGGCGATCAGTTTACGTTCGCCGACATCAACCTGCTGCCGATCCTCGATCGGGTCCGGCTGCCGCCCGAAGGCGCCGATGTGCTGGCCGGAGTCGGCCATCTGGCCGCCTATTACGCGCGGCACGCGGCGCGGCCGAGTTTTGTCCGAACCATGCCGCCCGCCGCTCCTCCCGGCCGGGCCAGGCCGAACTAGCGCGGGTCTTGTTGCGGCCGGTCAGGGGCGATGATCGAAGGGCGCGCCGAGCGGCTCGACACCACCATGTCTTGATTTAAGATCACCGGCGATCCCGCTCGGTGGCTGACCGATCCTCACGAGCAGAGGGCCGCCTCATTCGAGGCGGGGGCACTCTGTACCTCGATGGGCCGGTGCTGACTTGTTTCGGCCTTTTGCCATCGAACCCGGCCAATAATAAATCAAAGCACGATGGCGGTTCGACCGTGTCATCGCGCTCTGGCCGCCGAGTCAATCGAACAGCACCTTGGTACGCGCCTCGTTGCGGGCCAATCCGTCAATTTCAGCAAGCGCCATCGCGCCCCTCAGTTCCTCGAGC
>JBAUUA010000614.1:0-3902 GCA_049582465.1 Bradyrhizobium sp.
ATTATAAGGTAAACGCATCATTTTGTATGGGGAGTGCCGATCATGACCCATATTCATTCGCTGTCCGCCGAATGGTTGCCTGTTTCGATTGCGTCAGCCGGCGACGAAGACCTTGAAATCTGCGTCATGGACTATGATGGAATGGTCCTCGCGCTAACCTATCCGTGTCGCAGAAAGGGAGCCGACTGGGTCGATGCTTCAGATAGGAAGCTCATCGACATTCAGCCGACCCATTGGCGCAAATGGGCTGAACGTCATTAGGCGAGCCCAAGCCTGTTTTTTCAGGCTTGCGTTTTCCGCATCAAATGCTGCTTCCCAATTCAACGGCGGGGGGATCGCAGCCGCATGGCCGCCGACGCCGTTCCAGACGATGGCATGCCGCTCGGCACCCTGCTTCAGCCCGGCTGAATCAGCCGAAACGCTTCGTCGAGCAGGTGCGGGGTATGTTTTCCCGGTGAAAGCCTGCAGGCGCGGTCGAAGTAATCCTTCAGCGCCGGCCG
Organism: Bradyrhizobium sp.; assembly: GCA_049582465.1. Lineage (GTDB taxonomy): Bacteria > Pseudomonadota > Alphaproteobacteria > Rhizobiales > Xanthobacteraceae > Bradyrhizobium. The sequence continues at coordinate 501 of JBAUUA010000614.1, forward strand.
GAACGAGGGATCGGCGGTCTTGTCGATGATGATGGCGGCGCGCTGTTTCGGCGACAGACCGCGCAAATCGGCAAGGCCGTGCTCCGTCACGATGATCTGCACGTCGTGCTCGGTGTGGTCGACATGGGTCACCATCGGCACGATGGCTGAAACCGATCCGCCCTTCGCCGTAGATGGCGTCATGAAGATCGAGAGATAGGCGTTGCGGGCAAAATCGCCGGAGCCGCCGATGCCGTTCATGATGGTGGTGCCGCGAATATGGGTCGAGTTGACGTTGCCGTAGATGTCCGCCTCGATCAGCCCGTTCATGGCGATCACCCCAAGCCGCCGGATCACCTCCGGATGGTTGGAGATTTCCTGCGTGCGCAGCACGATCTTGTTCCTCAGGCTGTCGATTTCGCGGTTGAACAGGACGGCCGCCTCTGAACTCAGCGACAACGCGGTGGCGGAAGCGAGCGCCATCCGTCCCGACCGGATCAGGTTCAGCATGCCGTCCTGCAGCACCTCGGTGTAGGCGGTCAGCCCCGTGAACGGTCCGTCTTCGAGGCCCGCCATCACGGCATTGGCTACATTGCCGACCCCGGACTGGATCGGCAGCAACTGGGCCGGCAGCCTGCCGCGGCGGACCTCGTGGCCGAGAAATTCGAGAATATGGCCGGCGATCGCCTTCGATGTCTGGTCGGGCGCGGAGAAGGTGGTGTTGCGGTCGGGGGCATTGGTCTCGACCACGGCGATCACCTTGTCCGGATCGCAGCGAAAATTGGTCTCGCCGATCCGGTCGCCGGAGGCAAGGATCGGAATCGGCTTGCGGTGCGGCGGCAGCCGGGTGCCGTAGTAGATGTCGTGCATGCCCTGCAGCGCCGGGTTCATCCCCGAATTGACCTCGAGGATGATGTTGTCGGCCTGATCCAGCCAGGTCTTGTTGTTGCCGATCGACGTCGAGGGCACAAGGCTGCCGTCCGGCAGGATGGCGGTGACCTCGACGAGAGCGATATCCAGATGGCCCAGAAAACCAAACCAGACGAACTGCGCGACATGGCTGAGATGGATGTCGATATATTCCATCGAGCCGGCATTGATGCGCTCGCGTGTGATCGGGTCGGACTGATAGGGCAGGCGCAGTTCGACGCCGTTGACCTTCGCCAGCGCGCCGTCGAGTTCGGGGGCGGTCGAGGCGCCGGTCCAGACGCCGATCCGGAACGGTTCGCCGCGGGCCTGCTGCGCCTCGATACGACGCGCCAGCGCCATCGGAACGGCCTTCGGATATCCCGACCCGGTAAAGCCGCTCATGCCGACATTCGCGCCATGCGGCACCAGCGCCGCGGCCTCGTCAGCCGACATGATCCTGGAGCGAAGTGCTGCCGACATCACCCGCGAATGATCGATCGTCATGAAAATCCTTGAGAACGAGGATAGAATCTTCGGCTCGTTTGAACGAGCGTCGATATTTCTAACCCCGGCAGCAAGGCGGGAGCTTGACGGATATCAAGGCGGTTCAGCGCGCCGATGGCGGCGGCCCCGTCAGCGATACGCTCGAGCTAGCCTGTGATCCGTTGGCCGGCTTCCGGACTTCCGTCTCGCACGGACTCGTTGTGGGCACTGAAGGCATAGACGTCCATCCGCAGCACGCTGTAGGTCGCACTCGCGTGCAGGCGTTCCGCGCGGGCGTTTTCGCCGGCGGCCCCCAGTGCCACATACAAGGGCAGCAGATGCTCTTCGCTCGGGTGGTTCTTGACCGCAAACGGGGCTTGCCGCCGGTAGTCGAGCAGATCGTCGGTCCGCTCCGTGGTCAGCGCCGAATGAAACCAGTCGGCGAAAGCGTTGACCCAGGCGGGCGCCGGATCGTTCGGCCCGTGGCCGCGAAATTCCGACAGATCGTGCGTCATGCTGCCGCTCCCGATGATCAGCACGCCCTCCTGTCGCAGCGGCGCCAAAGCACGGCCCATATGCAGATGGTGTCCGGTCCCCAGATGCGGCTGCAGCGAAAGCTGCAGCACGGGAATGTCGGCCTGCGGATACATCAGCAACAGCGGCACCCAGGCGCCGTGATCGAGGCCGCGGCTTTGATCGATCCTGCAGTCGATCCCGGATGCGCGCAGCAGCTCGGCGGTGCGCGCGGCAACGGCCGGCGAGCCGGGAGCCGGATAACGCAGTTGATAGAGCGCCTGCGGGAATCCGCGGAAATCGTGGATGGTGTCGTTGCGGTCGACGGCGCTGATGGTCGGGACCGACGTCTCCCAATGCGCCGAGATCACCAGAATGGCCTTAGGCCGCGCGAGCATGCCGCCGAACTGGCTCAGGAACGACCGCGCGGGCGTGTCGGTGAGCGGCAAGGTCGGCGAGCCGTGCGACAGGAACAGGCTTGGCATGCTCATGACAGTCCCTCCGGCGGCGTGCCTGCCTTGCGGCTCGTTCAGTGCGAGTGGGCGCCCGTGAGTTTGCCGACGGGATTACCACCGGAAATGCGCAGCGCATAGGCGCCGTCGCCAAGCAACGCCTGGACGATCAGCGCGACGCTCCAAAACGCCGGATATTCCCAGCCGCCATGCGCGTTGGTGAAGAAGAAGCCGGCCGCGCCGTGCACCGTGAAGATGGCGCCGAGCAGGATCGGCAGAACGACGATCGCAGCGATGCGGGTCCATAGACCGAGGATCAGCGCGACGCCGCCGAGCACCTCCACCGCAATGGTCACATAGGCGAGCGTCGGCGGCAGTCCGACGCTGTCGAAGAATTTCGCGGTTCCCGCCGGGGTGAAGACGAAGAATTTCAGGCCGGCGTGGGCGAGGAAGAGAAGACCCAGGCTGACGCGCAGCAACAACGCCGCGTAGGGAGCGGTTCGGGAATCGATCATGGTTATCTCCGGGTTTTGTCCGGCTGATATGATCTATTCTCTATAGAGTGATAATCCGGTAAAGTAGAATTACAGATCACACCAATAGAGTGAAATAGCCATGTTGGATCGCCTGACCGGCCTTGAGGTTTTTGCCAGAGTTGCCGGCGCCGGCAGCCTCTCCGCCGCGGCCCGAGCGCTCGGCATGTCGCAAACCATGGTCACCAAGCACATTGCCGCCCTTGAAAGCCGCTTGGGCGTCAAGCTGTTCCACCGCACCACGCGGCGGCTCGCGATCACCGAGGCCGGACGCAACTATCTGGAATCCTCCGCGCGCATCCTGGCAGAGATCGAAGCCGCCGATGCCGCGGTCGCTGCCGATCGGGTCGAGCCGAGGGGGCTGCTGCGGCTCAACGCGCCGGTCTCGTTCGGCGCCCGGCAGATTGCGCCGCTGCTCGCCGAGTTCGCGCAGCGCCATCCGCGCGTCACCGTCGAGCTTGGTCTCAACGACCGCCTGGTCGACCTGGTGGAGGAGGGCTGGGACCTCGCGATCCGCATCGGCAATCTCAGCA
>JBAUUA010000615.1:0-1682 GCA_049582465.1 Bradyrhizobium sp.
GCGTAGCGCTGCCAGGTCGACCACAGCACCGCGCAGCGCAGGTTTTCCCACACGCTCATGTTGGAAAAGACGTTGGTGACCTGGAAGCTGCGCGACAGCCCGCGGCGGTTGATCTGATAGGGCGGCAGGCCGGAAATCACCTCGCCGCGCAGCAGCACGCTGCCCGAGCTCGGTGCCATATAGCCGCTGATCAGGTTGAAGGTGGTGGATTTGCCGGCGCCGTTCGGACCGATCAGCGCGTGGCGCTCGCCCTGCGCGATGCTCAGATTGAGATCTTGGATGATGCTCACATTGCCGAAGCGCTTGTCGACGGAACGGATTTCGATGGCGGGCGTCACGCGTGGCACCCGCGGTCGCGGGCCGCGGTGGTGGCGCGGTCCCAGGCTTCGGCGACCCGGCGCCAGGTGAGGCGGGCGACCAGGAAGCCTCCGACGATCAGAGCGGCCGCGATCGCCCAGGTCGCCGGCGAGGTCGAATCGAAGGGCACGCCGAACAGATGGACGACTTTTCCCTCTCCCTCGCTCTGGGTGTAGCGCGCGGCCGTTTCGATCGCGAGCACTACGCCGCACGCCAATGCCAGCGTCGGTAGCAGCGACAGCAGATAGGACGGGATCATCATCCCGAGCGTGCCGGCGCGGATCAGCGGCCGGTGCAGCATCACGAGGCCGGCGATGCCACGGGGCGCGAACATCACGATGCCGATGAAGATGATGCCGAAATAGAGCTGCCATACGGTGGTCACGTTGGCGAGCCCGAGTTGCAGGTAGGTGACGAGAATGGCCCCCAGGATCGGGCCAAAGAACTGCGCGATGCCGCCGATGAAGGTCGCGAACAGCACCATGCCGGACTGCGCCGCGCCGAGATAGGCGGAATTCGCGATTTCGAAATTCACCGCCGCAAGGCCGCCGGCGATGCCGGCGAAGAAGCCGGCGAAACAGCACGCGAGATAGCGTACGACATGAGGATCGTACCCGATGAATTCGACGCGTTCGGGGTTGTCGCGCACCGCGTTGCACATGCGCCCGACCGGCGTGCGGGTGAGCGCGTACATCAAGATCGCCGAGACCATCAACCAGAACGAAATCAGATAGTAGACCTGGATCTGCGGCCCGAAGCTCCAGCCGAACATGTGCGGCAGGCTGGTGCGGTCGGTGGTGATGCCGGATTCGCCGCCAAACACGCTGCGAAGGATCAGGGAGGACGAGCCGACCAGTTCGCCGATGCCGAGCGAAATCATCGCGAATACCGTGCCAGCGCGTTTGGTTACCACCCAGCCGATCACGACGGCGAAGGCCAGTCCGCCGAAGCCGCCGATCAGCGGAATGAACGGGAGCGGGATCGGCCATTTGTGCGCGACAATCAGGTTCATCATATGGATCGCAAGGAAGCCGCCGAGGCCGTAATAGACGGCGTGGCCAAATGACAGCAGGCCGGTCTGCCCCAGCAGGATGTTGTAGGACAGCGCGAAGACGATCGCGATCCCGATCAGGCTGAAGGAGGTGATCGAGCCGCCGGAGGAGAAGGCCAGCGGCAATACCGCGAGCGCGATCGCGGCGACGACCCACATGCCATAGAACCGCACGTTCTGACCGCGGCTCGCAGGCTTGACGTAGGGCGCGGAAATCGCGGTATCGATCATGTCTCGCGCGTCCCCAGAAGACCCATCGGACGGACTATCAGGA
>JBAUUA010000616.1:0-3816 GCA_049582465.1 Bradyrhizobium sp.
GCCCGCGGCCCCAGAACAGCAGTCCCGCGGCGATCGAGGCCCACAGCAGGAAGATCAGCGGGGCCGAGAGGAAGTATTCCCAGCTGAAGCCGGTGAGCAGCGAATTGGCGAAGGTCAGAACGTTGACTACCGAAAGCTGGGCATTCGCATACCAGCCGAGCCAGACCAGAATAAAGAGCAGGTAGCCACGACGCACCCACGTATAGACCCTGGGCCGGCGCACCAGGGCGTTCTGGAAAAAGAAGATCAGGGTCAGCGCGCCGAGCGCGAAGATCGTCGTGCCGATCTTGACGATGTCGCCACGCCAGATCTTCATCCACAGCGGTTCGTCTTCGGCGGCGAAATACGCCGCGCCGTCGCGTTTTGCCGGCGCTTGTGCCGCCGGCGCAGCCGTGGCAGACGCGGCCGCCTGCGGCCGGACCGGCGGCGCCGGTTCACGCTTCATGTAGGAATCCGGAAGCGTGTAGCCGAGATCGAAGGTAAGCCACGCCTTCTCGCGTGTCGCAACCACGCGCTGGACCAGCAATTGCAGCTTCCATGGCTCGGTCGGGTCGAGCGCGAATTCCGGCGGCACCGTGAACAGGGCGATCTCGGGAAAGTCAGGCGCGCCTTCGGCCGCGAGATCGCCTAACCTCGTGTGGTCGCGGTCGCGGAATCGGATGCTGTTGGTGTCCTGGATCAATTCGATGCGGTCGAAGATGCCGCCGCGGACGTAGGCCGCCCCCTTGAACGAATACCGGCCCGATCCCGCGACGATGAGCGCCTGCTGGCCCGGCTTCAGCCTGCCCGCGAGACGATTGTAGCCATCATCGCCGAGCAGGCTGCGGCCAATGGTCGGCACGGCGACATCGGCGACATACAGGTCGATGAACGTGTCGTCCGGCTCGCCCTCTTCCGGGTGCGCGGCCGCGCCCGGGTTGCCGGATTTTTCGAACGCCTTGTTCACGTCGGCGACGGTGAGGGTCAACCGGCGGACGGAGCCGTCACCGACGAGGCTCTGCCAGTCGCGCATCTCGCTCTTGCCGGCATCGATCGTCTTGGTCGCCTGCGGCGCCGCGCTGGCGACCGCGTTGCCCTGGGTGCCGAGCCGGCCGCTCTTGATGAGTTTGGTCGCGGAGCGGACGATGCTGTCGCCCATCACCAGCACGGTCACCGTCGCGCCACTGACAATGTCGACCTGCGGCGCGGGCGCGGCGCCGCGCGCGACGGAGCCCATATCCGTGCCGATCAACTTGTTGACCGCTTCCAGGATACGCGCCACCGGAATGCCCACCAGCACAATGGGTTCCTTGTGCTCGACGAGCTTGAGACCGGTAATCACGCCTTTCGGATCGATGCCGATCAAAAGCTGGATCGGCTTTCCGGAGTAGCCGGTGGCGTTGGCAAAATCGGAATTCAGGTAGACGAAGCCGAGCAGCTGGTCGTCCTTATATACAGGCGCGATCGCGGGATCGCCTTGCAGCGGTCCGAAACGATTCGCGCCGGCCACTAGCTCCGCCGGTTGGGTCTTGGCGAGATAATCGCTCAGCCGACCCGCGGCGCGTGCCTCGCCAAACAGCGCCATCCAGCCTAAAAAGGCCAGAGTTCCAATAATGACATAGATGTTGATGAGTTTTCGCAAGGCGCGGAGTTCCAGATTTCAGCAGCAGAACGCCATTGTTCTGGATCGCGTGCCTCACTACAGCACAGAAGCGAGCTGCTTGTTGCGCTGGATCAAACTTGCCGCGGTCGGATCACGACAGACTTATGAATGGAGGGAACCCGACATGCGCCCCGAGCCACTCCTGACCGCAGTGCCGCCGGCTCCTGTCCGAAGCCTTAACGAACTCTATGCCATTGCCTTCGATCTGGCGGAAAAGGCCGCGCAGCGGTACGGCGCCCTCGCCGGGCGAATCGAGGAAGATCTCTGGCAGGTGCGTTGCGTCTTCGACGTGCTTGCGACACGCGAGCGCGAGCGCGCGGACCATTTGTCCGCGGCCTGCCTCGCCGCCTGCGGCAAGCGCCCCGATTTGTCCGATCTGCGCTGGACGCCGATCGACCTCGTTCCGGCCGCGGAGATCGCCGACGTCAAGGATTCCAGTCTGGCGACGTCTTACACCGCATGGGCGCTCGCGGTCCGCCACCGTCAACGCGCCTTCGTGTTCTGGACCTACGTCATCGCGCTCGCCGAAGAGCCGTCGGTGCGGCGGGCTGCGGAGGAGCTGGCGCGCGACGCACTGTCCGACGGCAATCTGTTGCGTCACGAGCGTCGGATCGCCTGGCGGGCGGCTCGGGAACCGGCGCCCGGTGACGCCACGACGGCCGATAGCGGACCCGCGGAACCTGCATCGGCGGCGCTGCTGGAGAGTCTACTTCACAAGGACATCATCGCCTGGTCGCACCGATTGTCCCCCGCGCAACGCGACTATCTCCTGGCCATGGATCGTTCGCGGCTACCGGCGCAATTCCTGATGCCGCCCGACGAGGGCGGCGTCGATCCCGCGTCCGGAGGGATCGACGAAATCCGGCGCCGGGCGCTGCGGCGCGCCGAGCAGCTGTCGAACATCTATCTGAAGGAAGCCGACCGGGCCGGCGACCAGGGCAGCATGGAGCTTGCGCAAAAACTGGCCGCCCAATCCATCATGCGGCTCGCCGGCCTGCGCAACATTGCCTCTGTATCCGCTTCGCGGTGAGCCGCTGGCCATGCAGCCGCACAAACCGTCCCTGCGGGGCTCGCTTGGAAATCCGGAAAATCGGTCGGGGATGGTGGGCGCGACAGGGATCGAACCTGTGACCCCCTCGATGTCAACGAGGTGCTCTCCCGCTGAGCTACGCGCCCTTAACCTGACGTGACGGGTGGGGTCCGTATATCGGCTCCAAAGCGGGCAGGCAAGGATACCGGGACGGTTTTGGGGGCCGAATTAGGCCGCCAGCATCTTGTTCACTTCACTGACCAATTCGCGAAGATGGACCGGCTTCGACAGGACTTTCGCGTTTTTGGGCGCTTCCGAATCCGAGTTCAGCGCCACGGCGGCGAAGCCGGTGATGAACATGATCTTGATGTCGGGGTCGAGTTCCGAGGCCCGCCGCGCGAGCTCAATGCCGTCCATCTCGGGCATCACGATATCGGTCAGCAGCATCTCGAACGGCTCCTCGCGCAGCCGCTGATAGGCCGACATGCCGTTGTCGTGGGGGGAAACCTGAAAACCGGCGTTTTCCAGCGCCTTGACCAGGAAACGGCGCATGTCGTTGTCGTCTTCGGCGAGAAGGATTTTATGCATGGCGACGATGTCGAATCCCGATTGGAGGATCAGTCCGTTCACTAAGCCCGACAGAGGGTAAATTTCGGGTGAAGGGTTCCGCGCGCGGCGGGCGCGCGTGGCGATATTTCTGGACCGGAATGCGATCCAATGCAATGAAGACTGGCATTTCCAGCACTTCAGAGACCTTCCAGCGGGATTAACAGTTTTTTCGCTTGGCAGAGTGGTTGTGATTACGGAGAATGCGCGCTCATAAAAGCTCCGTTTTTCTGGCAGAATCGAGCCTCCAGAGCAGCGGAATCAGGGACGGCGCCCGACGATGACCCAGCATGATGGCGAACTGTCGCCTCCGTTCGAGATCGTGGAGCCGGCCAATTGGCGGGCGCCGATCATCTTCAACTCGCCGCATTCCGGCTCGGTCTATCCGGCCGAATTTCTCGACGCCTCGCGGATCGATCTGGCCGCGCTGCGGCGCTCCGAAGATTCGTTCATGGACGAGCTGATCGGCGGCTTGAGCGAACGCGGTTTTCCGGTGGTACGTGTGAATTTCCCGCGCTCCTATGTCGACGTCAACCGC
>JBAUUA010000617.1:0-1520 GCA_049582465.1 Bradyrhizobium sp.
GGATTTCATCGGCCCGGATTTGAACGCCACCGACAGCGCGCGCCGGTGCAGCCGGTGTTCCTCGAAATCGAGCAGCATCAATCCGCGCGGAAACAGCAGGCCGAGAATCCGGCCCCAGCCATGGGTCGAGGAAAACAGCTTGGCCTGATCGAACAGAACGAGCTCGTTGGCCTCGGGCCCCAGCAACACCAGGCTGGTCTCGCCGAAGATGTGGCTGCGATAGACCAGTCCGTATTTGGCGGCTTGCCGTTCGACCTGCCCCTTCGGATCGGCGAGCACCTCCAGCGTCTTGCCGATGATCGGCCAGCCTTCGTCGCCGGGAATATGCTTCAGCGAATTTCGTTTGGGCGGGGTGAAGGAAATCGCGGGAGAGGCCACACTCTGCATCGACATGGCATGTACTCCAATTGGTCTCAATTAATGAAAAACCGCGACATCATTGCGGCCACAGGCACGGGCGATGATCGGCAATAGGCTAAACCGGTAAAATAACCGTTTTGCGGCTTCCGTGCAAAGCCCGACGACTTTGCACCCGGTCGATTTCTTCGGTCAATTCCCTGGGCGCGGCGATGACGCCGCGTCACGCCTTGTTTTTCCGCTTCGCGGCCTCTTTCTGCAGGTCCGGTGCGTTGATGGTCGGGATCGCGACGCGTCCCGGTCCGGTGAGCGGAAGTGCGGCAGCAGCCTTGTCGTTTTCCATGATCTTGGCCATCACGGCTTGTCCGGCACGTTCGAATACCTCGCGGTTCTCGATCACGAATTTCTGCGATCGGCGCAGACCATCGATATGGCCGTTGATTTCCGGCACCACGTAGCGCGCCACCATGTCCCAGCTGCGGCGGGTGTTCTCGGGATTGGCCCAGTCGTGCACGAAGCCGATGATGGTGCCGACGCCGCCGGAAACCTCCATCAGGTTCTTGATGGTTTTGACCAGATCATCGGGGGTGCCGATGGTGGAGGCGGCGCCTTCGCCGCCGGCGGTCTTCTCCACGGCGTCCTCGGGGGACGTGAACGGCTGCAGGCCTGGCCGCTGCAGGGTGCGCACATTATATTCATTGTGCCAGCGCATCAGCCCGGCGCCGGCCTCGCGCCGCGCCTGTTCGCGGCTCTCGGCGATATGCCAGCTCAAGAGCACGCGCCAGTTGGCGCGGCTCACCGTGGTGCCGTGCTTCTTCGCCGCGTCCTCGGCAAAGCCCCATTGCGTCGGCAGCGCCATCAGGCCCTGCGTCGACATCGAGCCGAGCGAAATGATGCCGATGCCGTATTTGCCGGCCAGCGTCATGCCCGACGGCGAGATCTGCGAGGCCACCACGAACGGCATCTCCTCCTGCAGGGGCAGGATCTGCAGCGCCGCGTCGTTCATGGTGAACCAGTCGCTCCTGGCGGTGACCCGCTCGCCTTTGAACAGCCGGCGGATGATCGCGATCGCCTCGTCCTGGCGGTCGCGCTGCGTCATCGGATCGATCCCGAGCGTGTGCGCGTCGGACGCCAGCGCGCCCGGTCCGGAGCCGAAGATGGCG
>JBAUUA010000618.1:0-4823 GCA_049582465.1 Bradyrhizobium sp.
ATGACGCCGTTCGGATCGATGCCGACAAGGACCTTGATGGGCTTTCCCGAATACCCGGTTGCGTTGGCGAAATCCGAATTGAGATAGACGAAACCCTGCAGCTGATCGCCGTGATAGACGGGAACGATCGGAGGATCGCCCTGCGACGGACCAAATCGGTCCGCGCCGGGAAAAAAGTCTGCCGGTGCGACCTTCGGCAGATACGCGCTAAGGTCGCCGGCGGCGAATGCCGCATGCGTGCAACACATCGCGCACACTGCAAAGGCCATAGCCAGGACAAAGGTGGCCAGGCGTTGCTTGCGGGCGGCGGAAGGACTCCTAGCCATGGAGCACCTCAAAGCGGAACGGCGCGCCCGGGAGGGGCGCGTATGGCATCAAATCGTCGATGTTGGGGAGGGATGTCGCCGCTGACAGCCCTAGATGGATGAAGGATCCAAGCAACCGCGAATTGACCTCTGTTAGGGTCCGTCGTCTAGTTGTAAGAAAGTCGATCGACTTTGCGCTGGATCGATCTCAGCTATGCAGGTGCGACATGCTGCTCGCTCGAACGCTGCTACTCAAATCCGAACCGGCAGGAACTTTGCTGTCGCTCGAGGAGCTCTTCGCGCTCGCCAACGCCATGGAGAAAGAGGCGGCCGAACGTTATGCGGAGCTTACGAGAGATATGAAGCGTCAGAACAGGTCTGATCTCGCTTCTGTTTTCGAGCAATTGGCGGCCGCGGAGCGCGAACATATCGACAGTGTGGCGCGATGGTCGCAGTCGCGCGTTGGCAAGGCGCCAGATCCCGCGCTGGTGCGCTGGGAAGCGCCTGAGACCTTCGATAGCGAGACGGCTGCGGAGATCACTTTTTCGCGACTGATGACGCCCTATCGCGCATTGTCCATGGCGGTGCGCAATGAGGAGCGGGCCTTTGCGTTCTGGTCCTACGTGGCGGCATTCGCGGAAGACGCCGATATCAAGTTAGCGGCGGAAACAATGGCGCGTGAGGAACTCGGGCACGTCGCGATCCTGCGCAAGGAACGGCGTCGAGCCTATCACAGCGAGCACGATGCGGTGCGGCAGGCGTCACGCGCCGGCATCGCGGCGGATCAGATCGATGCGGGCGTTCTCGAGCGGCGGCTGGCTGCGCGGCTTGCCGCGCTGGCAAAGCAGCTGGACGGCGCATCTGCCGACCGTGCGCGTGAACTCGCTCAGGAAACGCTGCGCATGTCCGCCGAGGCAGCGGCGTTCGGACAGTTCCCCGCCGACGTGGAGCAGCGCGATGCCGAGACGATCGCGGAAGTTTTGGTGGATGGCTATCTCGACGGCGCGCAGGCATCGAACGAATCCGCTCGCCTCGAAGCGCTGCAAGCGCTGGCGGAGCGCGCGATTGCTCGTCTCGCCTGGATTCGGGCGCTCACGCAAGCAGACGCACCGATCGCGAGTTGATGGCGATTGATCATTTGAACGGTGCCGGTTCGATGGAAAACGAGATCGGGTGGTTCACGAAGCCGAAAGTGGGTCTGCAGAGCGGGAAGCCGGCTGGCGCAATAGACCAAGCAAGATTATCTCTTCTGGGTACTTACTCGGTAGCGTTATTTGTTCCGCCCGGCAGAGAGACCACGGGCAAGGTGACTGATTGTTGAAATCAATCTGCATCCGCATGTGCCCGAGTTAGCTCGACGAGGTACGGTTCATGACGTGTGTTTGTATCGCAAGTACGTCCGCAGCGCGCTCGTCAAGGTCTCATGATCGAAACTGCCCGGCTCGTTCAACAAGATCGACCATATGGGCCGCCCCGTGGATCGTCAGAGGATGCGGGGTGAATCCGGGTCTTGGAGAGATGTAGGCCGCCATTTCACGTACAAGGTCGAGCTGTCGATCAGGGGCTTGTGCGAGCAACGCGATCACCAGGTTTTCCAGCGCAATGACACGAATGCGAAGCTGCACCATCTCCGCATTTGTCAACTCCGGAATCTCCCGCTGCGCGTCACTATGGACTCCGCCCTTTTGCGGACCAACGGGTCCTGCGCCGCCTTCATCGTCCCACCTCGAAAGCGCCCTTTGGCGTTGTTGCAAAAGGGCAGCGAAATCTGGCTTACTGTCAGGCATAAGCATATCTCCATGAAACATGGGATAGAGTGCGGTCACATTGTATGGCTTTTCGGTCTGCCATTCCACTTAATGAAGCGAGTCGTTCGAAATGGCTTCGGAACGGTTTGCGGTGTGAGCACCGAATTCTGGGTGGCAACGCGATGGCCGCCGTCATCTATATTCGAGATGAGCCACTTCCAGCACCAGCGCGCGTAGCGATGCGCTACGCCTCCGGAAAATGGCCTAAGTAGTTTCCGAGCCTGCTTAGGCGACCTCTCGTCGGTTAACGTCAAGAAAATTGTCTGGTCTTGATAGCGAGGCTCGCTCAACGAGCGTTGGCGCGGGAAATGGGGAAACCGGTTCGCGACGGCGTTGCCGAGATCCAAAAATGCGCGCTCACCTGCGACTTCTACGCCGACAACGCCGTGCCGTTCCTCGCGTTGGAGCCGGTCAAGACCGAAGCCAGGAACAGTTTTGTCATGTTCCAGCCGCTCGGCGTTGTATAGGCTGTGATGCCGTGGAAGTTTCCGTTCTGGCAGGTTTTCCGCTTCGCGGCGCCCGGACTGATGGCCGGCAACGCCGCGGTGATGAAGCTCTCCTCGAATGTGCCGGGTTGTGCCCTTGCCATCGAAACGGTGTTTCACGAAGCCGGTTTTCCGAGAGATCTTTTCCGAACGTTGAGGATCGGGAGTGCGAGGGTGGAAGGGGTGATTGAAGATCCGTTGGTCCGGGCAGTCACTCTGACCGGCAGTGGGCCCGCGGGACGCGCCGTGGCTGGCAAGGCCGGCTTGCTTTTGAAAAAGACGGTGCTCGAGCTGGGCGGCAGCGATCCCTACCTCGTCCTCGAAGATGCCGATCTCGATTTCGCCGCGACCGTCTGCGCGAGGGGACGCTTGATCAATTCGGGACAGAGTTGCATCGCCGCCAAGCGCTTCATCGTCATAGATAAAGTTCACGACCTTTTGTCGAACTCTTCGTCAAACGCATGGCCGCGGCCAAAATGGGCGCCCCCCTCAGCCGGGACACTGAAATCGGCCCGCAAGCACGGCACGATCTCCGGGACGCGCTGCACCGGCAGGTCCAGAGTAGCATCGCGAAGGGTGCGCGCTGCGCGCTCGGCGGCGCGATTCCCACCGGTCCCGGCGCTTATTATCTGCCGACCGTCCTCACCAGTGTCATGAAGGGCATGCCTGCTTACGATGAGGAATTGTTCGGTCCGGTGGCTTCGGTGATCCGGGTCGACAATGAGGACGATGCGATTGCAGCAGCGAACGATTCGGCGTTCGGCTTGGGTGGCGGCGTCATCACGCGCGACGTAGCACGGGGTGAGCGCGTCGCCGCCGCGATCGAGAGTGGTTGCGTCTTTGTAAACGATAACGTCCGCTCCGATCCGCGACTTCCGTTCGGTGGCGTGAAAGAAGGCGGCTATGGCCGGGAGCTCTCGCATTACGGGATCAAGGAATTCGTCAACATCAAGACGATCGTCGTGAGCTGAAGCGCCGCGCGCACCGCGAAAGGTATTGGCGAGTTGATAGCCGTCAAGACTGCGTTGGCCTCGGCAATATGGATGCCCAACGGCGCCGAACCTGCTGCAGGCTGGCCATCGCGTCACCGTCTACAATCGCACGCGCGGCAAGGCGGAGAGTTTGGAGCGTGAGGGTGCGCGCAGGTCGCCGACCGCGTCGCCGATGCCTGCAGCGGCGATGTCCTGATCAGGATGCTGAGTGTTAATCGGCAGGGGGCCGGGCGCCGATTGGCACGTGAAGCTATTGATCCTCCTAGCGGTGGAGGGGGCACTCTTGGACGTTATTCACAGGGTGACGAGCTTCTTGCCCTTGGGAAATTCGATAGGGTCGAAAAATTGCCGGTTCCACGACAGGACTCACCCAATTCGTGCGCGAATGGTTGGACCGATCACCGGGTCTTGCCTTTCCTGGCCAGCTCTCCGCGATCCGGCCGCCTTTGGCTGTGTGGCACGTGGCACCAAGCCTGCCAGGTCAAAACAATAACTCAGCCCAATCCTGCCGAGCTGTCGTGATCCCGAAGACGACCAAAAGGATAAGTTTGAGGGTGGTAAGCGATCGATACGGTGCGGACATCAGCAGCAGGAAGAGTGCCCTGTCAGCCTTGTATTTGGCAGCGGGTCGGCTGCTTTCCGAACCCCGCATCATGACATCCCCTGCGGTAGTGCATACGCGCCACCTCCATGCTCGCCTGCGCTTGTTCAAGAACACTTCAAAAACTGGAAATTGATCAGGCATCGCGGTCGCGACCTTACCGGGTTCCTGTGCACGAAGGTACGCAAGAGCTTCAGAAAAATCGGCGTCAAGTCAAGCGACAAGTCAACAAGGTCCCTGACGCTTGTCGCAACCTTGAGTTTTGCCATCTCTGCGGTGCCAACTTTCTCCGCCAAAAGACTATTTGAAACTTAAAATGTTTAGATGTAGACCGGAATGGTCGCGGTTCTTAAAGTGCTGCTCTCAGCCTTTGCGCATTTGCGATTTCCTAATCCATAACTGCGATCCATTTATCAAAGCAAAACTAGCGGGTCCCTTCCGCCCGTATATATGCACAAGGTCGGTATCTAAATGCCATCTTCCTCCAACAAGATTGCGTTGTTCATCGATGGCGCCAATCTCCACGCGACAGCGAAGACGCTCGGTTTCGACATCGATTACAAGCGCCTGCTCAAGGAATTCCAAAGTCGCGGAACGCTCTTGCGCGCGTTCTATTACACGGTGATCATTGA
>JBAUUA010000619.1:0-2273 GCA_049582465.1 Bradyrhizobium sp.
TTGGTGGGATCGCCGTCATAGGCAGCCATGTCGGCGCGCATCAGCGCCGCGGTGTAGCGGGCGACGTCGAGACCGGTCTTGAAGCGGTTCTGCAGCCGCATGCGCGCCACGGCTTCGGCGGTAACGCCATTCCAGGTCGGCTGCGTCTTGAGGAGCGCCTCGGCGGCTCCAATTTCGCTCAGATAGGAAGCCGGTCCCTGGATAGCCGGGTCACTGATCCCACGTGGCTGGTAGTTCATGTGCGTGATCCTTCAAATCGACATTCATGACAGTGCGTTGCAAAACGTGCCTTGAGCTAAACGCTATTCCACGTAATTCGGCTAGATACCTTGTATTCTAATGATGATGTCATGTAACATCTGAACTTGTCATAAATGTCATGTTGTAATGTTTATCACAAAATTAGGTCAGTGAGGCTGCCCCATGGCCACCGACTCCGGAAAAAAGCTGTTCGTCGGCCCCCGATTCCGGCGGATCCGCCAGCAACTGGGGCTGTCGCAGACCCAGATCGCCGAGGGACTCGGCATTTCGCCGTCCTACATCAACCTGATCGAGCGCAACCAGCGCCCGGTGACGGCGCAGATCCTGCTGCGGCTGGCCGAGACCTACGACCTCGATCTGCGCGACCTCGCCACCGCCGACGAGGACCGCTTCTTCGCCGAACTGAACGAGATCTTCTCCGATCCCCTGTTCCGGCAGATCGACCTGCCGAAGCAGGAACTGCGCGACCTCGCCGAACTCTGCCCCGGCGTGACACATTCGCTGCAACGGCTCTACGCCGCCTACACCGAGGCCCGCCGCGGCGAGACCATGGCGGCGGCGCAGTTCGCCGACCGCGAGGAAGGCGCCCGCTTCGAGGCCAACCCGATCGAGCGCGTGCGCGATCTGATCGAGGCCAACCGCAATTATTTTCCGGAGCTCGAACAAACCGCGGAAACCCTGCGCGACGAATTGAACGTGCCGGCGGAAGGCCTGTTCGCGGCTCTCGCCTCCCGCCTGCGTGAAAAACATTCGATCGTCACCCGCATCATGCCGGTCGATGTGATGCGCGAAACGCTTCGCCGCTTCGACCGCCACCGCCGGCAGCTTCTGATCTCGGAGCTGGTGGACGGGCCCGGCCGCAGCTTCCAGCTTGCGTTCCAGATTGGGCTCACCGAATGCGGCGCCAGTTTTGACACGATCATCAACCGCGCCGGCCCGCTCGACGAAACCCCGCGCCGGCTCTACCGGATTACGCTGGCAAATTATTTCGCCGCCGCCGTGATGATGCCCTACCAGGCGTTTCACGCAGCCGCCGAAGGCCTGAGCTACGACGTCCATGTGCTGGCGCAGCGCTTCAATGCCGGCTTCGAGCAGGTCTGCCACCGCCTCACCACCTTGCAGCGGCCGAACGCGCGCGGCGTTCCGTTCTTCCTGCTGCGCGTCGACAATGCCGGCAACGTCTCGAAGCGGTTTTCGTCCGGCACCTTCCCGTTCTCGAAATTCGGCGGGACCTGTCCGTTGTGGAACGTGCATTCGACCTTCGACACGCCGGACCGGCTGCTCAAGCAGGTGATCGAGCTTCCGGACGGCAACCGCTATTTCTCCATCGCGCAGATGGTGCGCCGCCCGGTGGCGCCGCATCCGCAGGCCCAGCCGCGTTTTGCCATCGGGCTTGGTTGCGAAATCCGCCATGCCTCGCGCCTGATCTATGCCGCCGGGATGGATCTGGAAAAAACCGAGGGCACCCCGATCGGCGTCAACTGCCGGCTCTGCGAACGCGAAAACTGCAGCCAGCGCGCCGAGCCTCCGATCACGCGCACGCTGATCCTCGACGAGAACACGCGGCGGGTGAGTTCGTTTTCGTTTTCCAATGCACGGGAGTTGTGAGGGTGCACGTTGTGCGCTCCAGTCTTGAAGCCAGGCTTGGTGTCACCTCTCCCCTTGTGGGAGAGGTCGGATCGCATCGACAGATGCGATCCGGGTGAGGGGTTAAGCTCTCACGATAGACCGTAACCCCTCACCCCAACCCTCTCCCACAAGGGGAGAGGGAGCTCACCGCCGTTGCGGAAATATCGTGGTTCTAACCAACATTCGAAGAGTAAATACGAATTCGCCATCCCGCGGCGCGACGCGCCCGAGTTGTGCAAAGAACCTTCCGCCCCCGAAGAGGGCGCGCGGGAATGCCGGGTGCCCAGTGCACCCGCAGATGGGGTAACGGGCTCTCCGGAGGCCTTCCAAGCAAGCCGCGCTAGCTACGGCGCTATTGGTGGCGCGCGTCGCGCGGCTTGCTT
>JBAUUA010000620.1:0-1660 GCA_049582465.1 Bradyrhizobium sp.
CTTCGATTTGAACGAGGCGGGGTGCGAGATCCCGACGGTCGCTAAAGACCTCCCATAAGCCCCCGCAACGCCCGCCTCAATCGCCTCCATCATAACCGATCGAGGCCACCCAGACTTACGACCCATAACCACCGATCGACAGTTTCAGGCACGCTGGGGCGACATCCGAAGTAATAACAAGCGGCTGTGGTTATGGGTCCCGGATCGCGCTCGCTTACGCTCGATTGTCCGGGACGACGTGCTTCATATTGACGACGTCAGTAAATCGACGGCTCGCCCACCGGCGCGCCGAATGAGGTTTCCAGGAAGTCGAAATCGCAGCCCTCGTTGGCCTGCTTGATGTGCCGGGTGAACATCCAGCCATAGCCGCGCTCGAAGCGCGTCTCCGGCGGTTTCCATTCGGCGCGGCGTTTTGCCAGTTCGGCTTCGCTGACATCGAGGTTGATGGTGCGGGCGGCGACATCGAGCGTGATCTTGTCGCCGTTCTTCACCAGCGCCAGCGGCCCGCCGATGAACGATTCCGGCGCCACATGCAGGATGCAGGCGCCGTAGCTGGTGCCGCTCATGCGCGCATCCGACAGCCGCACCATGTCGCGCACGCCTTGTTTCACGAGTTTTGTCGGGATTGGCAGCATGCCCCATTCCGGCATCCCCGGCCCGCCCTGCGGCCCCGCATTGCGCAGGATCAGCACATGATCGGCCGTGACATCGAGGTCGGGATCGTCGATCGCCTTCTTCATCGACGGGTAATCGTCGAACACCAAAGCGGGGCCGGTGTGCTTGAGGAATCGCGGCTCGCAGGCTGAAGGCTTGATCACGCAGCCGTCGGGGGCGAGATTGCCCCTGAGCACGGCGAGCGCGCCTTCGGCATAGATCGGATTTTCGACGGTGCGGATGACGTCGTCGTTGTAGACCTCGGCAGCTTCGATATTCTCGCCGAGCGTCCTGCCGGTCACCGTCAGGCAATCGAGATGCAGGCGATCCCTGATCCGGCTCATCAGCCCGGGCAATCCGCCGGCATAGAAAAAATCCTCCATCAGATATTTGTCGCCGCTCGGACGTACATTGGCGATCACCGGCACCTTGCGGCTGGCGATCTCGAAATCGTCGAGCCCGATGTCCTGACCGGCGCGGCGCGCCTGCGCGATCAGATGGATGATCGCGTTGGTCGAGCAGCCCATCGCCATCGCCACGATGATGGCGTTCTCGAAGGCTTTTCTGGTCTGGATCCGTTCCGGCGTGAGATCTTCCCAAACCATCTCGACGATGCGGCGGCCGCATTCGGAGGCCATGCGGATGTGGCCGGCGTCGGCGGCCGGAATCGAGGACGCGCCCGGCAATGTCATGCCGATCGCCTCGGCGATCGCGGTCATGGTGGAAGCCGTGCCCATGGTCATGCAGGTGCCGTAGCTGCGGGCGATGCCGGCCTCGACATCGACCCAGTCCTTGTCGGAAATTTTGCCCGCGCGCCGCTCGTCCCAGTATTTCCAGGCGTCCGACCCCGAGCCCAGCGTCTTGCCCTTCCAGTTACCGCGCAGCATCGGTCCGGCCGGCAGATAGATCGCCGGCAGATTCATGCTGGTGGCGCCGAGCAACAGGCCCGGCGTGGTCTTGTCGCAGCCACCCATCAGCACCACGCCGTCGACGGGATGGCCGCGCA
>JBAUUA010000621.1:0-2798 GCA_049582465.1 Bradyrhizobium sp.
AGTCCCTGCCGAACGGCTTGATATTGGTGCGGATGGGCGGCCCGGATCGGGTCGCCCGTTTTGCGTTTTATGCGCCGCGGTTGATAATCGACATCAAGTCGTCAACCCAAGGGATCATCAAGGGATCATCTTCCATGGTCGGCACAGCGAACCGGGGAGGGTCCTGATGAGTCTTGCGCCGCTGCTCGATGCCGCCCCCGCCATTCCCGTGCATGCGTTTGCGGCGATGTCGGCCTTCGTGCTGGGCCTGGTCCAGTTCGCCGCACCCAAGGGCACCTTGCCCCATCGCACCGTCGGCTGGATCTGGGTGCTGCTGATGACCGCGGTGGCTGCCAGTTCGTTCTGGATCCACCAGATCAGGCTGGTCGGCCCCTGGAGCCCGATCCACCTGCTGTCGATCTTTACGCCCTTGATGCTGCCGCTGGCGGTCTGGCGCGCGCATCAGCACCGCGTCACCGATCATCGCCGCGTCATGATCGCGATCTTCGCCGGCGCCCTTGTCGTCGCCGGGCTGTTCACGCTGCTGCCGGGGCGGATCATGCATGCGGTCGTGTTCGGGCCTTAAGCCCCGGTCCGGAGCCCCTCGGGAGGGGTGTTTTGGGGGGCTTTGGAAGGCGGTCCGGGAAGCCTTTCGGGGGGCCGTTTTCAGGGCGTCCCCAGGCGGGGCGGCAGATCGCGTAAGTCACTGGAAAAACGAAGCTAAAATCGGCTCTCGGCGGCCAGTTAGGGGTGGTTTGGAAGCCCCTGATACGCTATATGATTCGACAGCCAAGAACTGACCGGATTCCCCCTTTGTCTGAGCCTGAAGATAAGCCCCCCGGCGAGCCGCCGGCGCCTTCCGATATTCGTCCCGTATCCATCCTCGACGAGATGAAACGCTCCTACCTCGATTACGCCATGAGCGTGATCGTGGCGCGGGCGTTGCCGGATGCGCGCGACGGCCTGAAGCCGGTGCACCGGCGCATTCTGTATTCGATGTACGAGCAGGGCCACACGCCCGACAAGAAGTACGTCAAGTCCGCGCGCGTCGTCGGCGACGTCATCGGCAAATATCATCCGCACGGCGACCAGTCGATTTACGACGCGATGGTCCGGATGGCGCAGGATTTCTCCATGCGCGTGCCGCTGATCGACGGCCAGGGCAATTTCGGCTCCGTCGACGGCGATCCTCCGGCGGCCTATCGATACACCGAAGCGCGCCTGACGCGCTCGGCACTCGAGGTGCTCGGCGACATCGACAAGGACACCGTCGATTTCCAGGCGAACTACGACAATTCCGAAAGTGAACCGTCGGTCCTGCCGGCGAAGTTCCCGAACCTCCTCGTCAACGGCGCCGGCGGCATCGCCGTCGGCATGGCGACCAACATTCCCCCGCACAATCTCGGCGAAGTCATCGACGCCTGCGTCGCCCTGATCGACAATCCCGCGCTCGGCATCGACGACCTCATCAACATCATTCCCGGACCGGATTTCCCGACCGGCGGCATCATCCTTGGCCGCCAGGGCATCCGCTCGGCCTATCACCTCGGGCGCGGCTCGATCGTGATGCGCGGCAAGGTCGAGATCCAGAATATCCGCAAGGACCGCGAAGCCATCATCATCTCGGAGATTCCCTACCAGGTGAACAAGGCCACCATGGTGGAGCGCATTTCCGAACTGCATCGCGAGAAGAAGATCGAGGGCATCGCCGATCTGCGCGACGAATCCGACCGCGACGGTTACCGCGTCGTGGTCGAACTCAAGCGCGACGCCATGGCGGACGTGGTGCTGAACCAGCTCTACAAGTTCACGCCGCTGCAGACCAATTTCCCCGCCAACATGCTGGCGCTGGATTCCGGCCGCCCGCAGACGATGAACCTGAAGGACCTGCTGACGCTGTTCATCGCCTTCCGCGAGCAGGTGATCACCCGGCGCACCAAGTTCCAGCTCAACAAGGCGCGCGACCGCGCCCATATCCTGGTCGGGCTTGCGATCGCGGTTGCCAATATCGACGAGATCATCCGGGTGATCCGCACCTCGCCCGATCCCAATGCCGCCCGCGAAACCCTGATGTCGCGCGACTGGCCGGCCCGCGATGTCGAGGCGATGATCACGCTGATCGACGATCCCCGCCACCGGCTCAACCCCGACGGCACCGCGCGGCTGTCGATGGAGCAGGCCAAGGCCATTCTCGATTTGCGGCTGCAGCGCCTGACCGCGCTCGGACGCGAGGAAATCTCCGAGGAACTCGACAAGCTCGCGGTGGAAATCGCCGACTATCTCGACATCCTGCGTTCGCGCGCGCGCGTGCAGGCGATCGTCAAGACCGAATTGGGTGAGGTGAAGACGGCGTTCGCGACCCCGCGCAAGACCGTCATCATCGACCAGGAAAACGAGGTCGAGGACGAGGACCTGATCCAGCGCGAGGACATGGTGGTCACGGTCTCGCATGCCGGCTACGTCAAGCGCGTGCCGCTGTCGGCCTACCGGGCGCAGCGCCGCGGCGGCAAGGGCCGGGCGGGGATGCAGACCCGCGACGAGGATTTCGTCAGCCGGTTGTTCGTGGCCTCCACCCACACGCCGGTGCTGTTCTTCTCCTCACGCGGACAGGTCTACAAGGAAAAGGTCTGGCGGCTGCCGATGGCGGCGCCGAACGCCCGCGGCAAGGCCATGATCAACATCCTGCCGCTGGAGCAGGGCGAGCGCATCACCACCATCATGCCGCTGCCGGAGGATGAATCCTCCTGGGCCAATCTCGACGTGATGTTCGCGACCACCGGCGGCAATGTCCGCCGCAACAAGCTGTCGGACTTCGTCGA
>JBAUUA010000622.1:0-3625 GCA_049582465.1 Bradyrhizobium sp.
GCCGCGGCTCCGCGCGCAGCCGCAACTGCGCGTCCAAAAGCTTCGGCGAATTCAGGAAAGTGTTGCGATGCAGGCCGCCGAGCCGGGCGAATTCGGCATTCTCAAGCCCGGGACTGGTGCGGAACACGCGCTGCTGCGCGCCGTGCTTCAGCTTGGTCTGGAAGCCGACCATGTTGTAGAGCGTGCCGAGCTTGTTGTCCTGGCGCAGCTGCACGATGGCGTAGGCTTTCACGGTCGGATCGTGCGGATTGGTCAGGCCGACCGGCTTCATCGGGCCGTGACGCAGCGTCTCGCGGCCGCGCTCGGCCATCACCTCGATCGGCAGGCAGCCATCGAAATAGGGCGTATTGGTTTCCCACTCCTTGAAGTCGGTCTTTTCACCGGCAATCAGCGCGTCGACGAAGGCGTCGTATTGCTCCTTGGTGAGAGGACAGTTGATGTAATCGGCGCCGGTGCCGCCCGGGCCGACCTTGTCGTAGCGCGACTGGAACCAGGCCTGCGACATATCAATGGAATCCCGATGCACGATCGGGGCGATCGCATCGAAGAACGCCAGCGCGTTCTCGCCCGAGAGCTGGCGTATGGCATCCGCCAGCGGCGCCGAGGTCAAAGGCCCGGTCGCGACAATGACGTTGCGCCAGTCCGCAGGCGGCAGGCCGTCGACCTCCGTGCGGCGGATCTCGATCAGGGGATGGTCATTGAGCGCCTTGGTGACAGCCGCCGAGAAGCCGTCACGGTCCACCGCCAGCGCGCCGCCGGCGGGCACCTGATTGGCATCGGCCGCGCGCATGATCAGCGAGCCCAGCCGTCGCATTTCGGCGTGCAGCAGGCCAACCGCGTTATTGGCGGCGTCGTCGGACCTGAAGGAATTGGAGCACACGAGTTCGGCAAGGCCGTCGGTGCGATGCGCTTCCGTCATCTTGACCGGTCGCATCTCATGCAGCACCACGGGGACGCCGGACTGGGCGACCTGCCAGGCAGCTTCCGAGCCGGCGAGGCCGGCGCCGACGATATGCACGGATTCAGTGTGGGATTTGGTGCCTGTCATAGGCACAGAGGTAGCGCGTAGCGGCAGATACGACAACGCCCGCGGCAGCGGCGGGCGTTATCCGTTCGACAGTCGGCTGAAGAGCATCAGCCGTTATAGGTGCCGGCGGCAACGCGCGGAATGTCCGAGCGATCGAGGCCGATATCGGCCAATTCGCGATCACTGAGCTGGGACAGTTCGCTGACATTGCGCTGATAGTCCCGGAACGCCTGGATCATGCGAATGAGCGAGAGCAACATGGTAGTCTCCTTAGATTTACGATTCAGCTCTTGAGGGGGCCTCATCGTTGAAATGAACATAGGCCAGTATTTCTCGTTCCAGAAGATCAAATGGTGCGGTGCAGCTAAGCATGGCGCGCATGGCACGAGTAAGAAACGATTAACCCTTCAGCATGGCTGCCCGAAGAAACTCCCCGATCTCCCTGCCGGCAGGAAATTACCCTCAAAAACCCCATGTAATCACGGAATTTCGCGTTGAGGACTCAGGGACCAATGCCCGCCAAAGTGGTTGTAGATTAAGGGAAAACGAGCCTTGGGAGAGCAAAAGGCGACTCCGAGAGCGGGATAAATCGACCGTAGAGGCACTCCCTCATGCGTGATTCGCATGCGGTCAAATGATTATGAACTATAAATCATTATTTATGCCTCATCGCGATATGCGGAACGCCGGCCGGCTTCGAATTTGCCTATCCTGGCGACCGGCTGACGGACGAGAATGGCGAGCGGCTTCGCGGGCGACACTCGTTGCACGACCGCCGGACAAAGCAGCCGGATTACATTCCTGGGCGAGCGCGGAACGTCACATCAAGAGTCGCTGTCGACGCGGCGCCCATTCCATTCGGGTGCCATCTCGCCGCGAAGAACGACTCACAGCGACATCGCTCCAATAGAATCCTTACCGACGTGTAATGCAGAAGCGTTCTTGCGCATGAGGCCTTGCAGCGGGCGCGCATCACATTTTCATCGCGCGAAATTCATTCCGAAACTCGGCGCCGGTCAGCGATCAATTGTCGCACAGATTCCGGCAATGATGCCGAGTCTGATCTAAGAAGAAAAGGAAAGTAACATGATCAACAAGTTACTCGGAGCAGCCGCAATGGCTGCCGTTGTGTACTCGACCGTTCCCGCATCTGCTGCCGGCATGGGCGGCTGCAGTGGCGAAAACATGACCAAGTCCCAATCCATGGTGGAAGCCATGGCCGACGGCGAGGGCAAGGCGACGGCGCAGAAGGAAGTCGCGATGGCGCAGGCCGCGATGCTCGACGGCAAGATGGGCGCATGCGCCGCTCATCTGAGCAAGGCGATGCATGTGGGCATAATGAAGTAAGCCGGCAAAGAGGGGCCGGTTGCGCCGGGCGATCGGCCCTTTAGGCGCCGGAAGGGGCAAATTCAAACATTCAGGGTGCGTGCGCGAGCTGGGTCGCGAAATAGGCGACGGTCTTGGCATAGACCTCGCTCTTGTTCCATTGCTGGATCACATTGAAATTGGCGCTGCCGGGCTCCCAGTCCTTGCCGCGCTGCCAGCCATAGCTGGCGAGATAGTTCGCGGTCGATGCCAGCACGTCGGGCGCGCTGTGCAGGAGATCGCGGCGGCCATTGCCGTCGAAATCCACGGCGTATTTCAGATAGGACGACGGCATGAACTGG
Organism: Bradyrhizobium sp.; assembly: GCA_049582465.1. Classification (GTDB taxonomy): domain Bacteria; phylum Pseudomonadota; class Alphaproteobacteria; order Rhizobiales; family Xanthobacteraceae; genus Bradyrhizobium. The sequence continues at coordinate 2,695 of JBAUUA010000622.1, forward strand.
GTCTGGCCGATCTCGCCGGCCCAGGCGCCGCGCATTTCCGACGGTGCCAGATCGCCGCGCTCGACGATGCGCAGCGCGTCCATCAACTCGGCCCGGAAGGTTTCCGCGCGGCGGCAATCGTAAGCCAGCGTCGCCAGCGAGCGGATGGTCGGAAATTTTCCGGTGTTGACGCCGAAATCCGTCTCCAGCCCCCAAATCGCCACCAGCACTTCGCCGGGAACGCCGTAGGTTTGTTCGATGCGTCCGAGCACGGAGCCGTATTGCTTCATCATGTTGGAACCCCGGGTGAGGCGGGGAGGCACCATCCGGCCGGAGAACTCCTCGAAGCTTTGATTAAAAACCTTCTGCGAGCGATCCCGCGAGAGCACTGCCTGGTCCGGCGTTACCCCGCTCAGTCCGGCAGAGATCGCCGCTTGCGAAATTCCCTTGGCAGCGGCGTCGGTTTTGAAGTCGTCGAGCCAGCTTGCAAAACTGCCGGTGCCGCAGGTCGCGGCCAGCGTCGGCGCCGCCGAAATCGTCAGCACAACAGCGGCCAGGAAGGCCCGGCTCACCAGGAAGGCTCTGAAAGGCAAATGAGGGGTCATCGGGACCACTGCTCCGAAATGATTCTGGAATGAAGAACGTTTCCCCGACGATTCGAAATGTCCTTGGCAACCGCGGCCAAAACAAGGCTCCCCGGAAACCGGCGGTTCCCAGCCATCCGACGGGATGGAAAATCAATGATTCTCGAACAAAAACCGCCGGTCGACGATCGACCGGCGGCTTCTTTGCACTTCACCGCCTGCCGGCCTATGGGCGGTCCTTGCGGCGCCAGGGAAACAAGTTGGCCGGGAAATCCGCCGCAGGGCGTCGCTCGCGGTGCGGGCGAGGAGGAATCGGCCGCGGATTGGGATCCGGCGCGATCACCTTGCGATAGAGGTGCCAGGTGGCG
>JBAUUA010000623.1:0-1506 GCA_049582465.1 Bradyrhizobium sp.
AGCCCGTTCACGCCGGCAAGGCTCAACTTGACGACGGAACTCCTACAGCTGTCATGCGGAGGCCGATGTGCGCCTGCTCGTCGTTGAAGATGATCCCGATCTCAATCGTCAGCTCACCACGGCGCTGAGCGACGCCGGCTATGTGGTCGACCGCGCTTTCGACGGCGAGGAAGGGCACTATCTCGGCGACAGCGAGCCCTATGACGCGGTCGTGCTCGATATCGGCCTGCCGAAGATGGACGGCATTTCGGTGCTGGAGGCATGGCGCCGCAACGGGCGCACCATGCCGGTCCTGATCCTCACCGCGCGCGACCGTTGGAGCGACAAGGTGCAGGGTTTCGACGCCGGCGCCGACGATTACGTCGCAAAGCCGTTTCATCTCGAGGAAGTCCTTGCCCGGATCCGTGCGCTGCTGCGCCGCTCCACCGGCCATGCCCAGTCCGAGCTGACCTGCGGGCCGGTCTCGCTGGACACCCGCACCGGCCGGGTCAGTGTTTCCGGCAATCCGATCAAGATGACTTCGCACGAGTACCGGCTGCTGGCCTATCTCATGCACCATAGCGGGCGCGTGGTGTCGCGCACCGAACTGGTCGAGCATCTCTACGATCAGGACTTCGACCGCGACTCCAACACCATCGAGGTGTTCGTCGGCCGCATCCGCAAGAAACTCGACGTCGACATCATCCAGACGGTGCGGGGGCTCGGCTACCTGCTGACGCCGCCGTCGCCCCCAAGCTGACCGCGAGCTGATCAAGGGTGTTGATCGGGCAGCCTTCTTGCTCTTTTGTGCGGGCATGATTTCGTCCGGTCAGCGGCATCCATCCATCGGGTCTTCGCCCGGGGAGATGCGTTTTGGGATCATGCTCTGATGCGCGCCAGTTCGCTCGCCACCCGCCTGTTTCTGTCCGCGACCGCCTGGGTGGTGGTGATCCTGCTCATCACCGGGATCGTGCTGTCGTCGGTCTATCGCGGTGCTACCGAGCGTGCCTTCGACCGCCGGCTCAACCTCTATCTCCGCACCCTGATCGCCGAAGTCGCGACGCCCGACGAGCCGCCCGACCATCAGTTCCAGTCGCTCGGCGAGCCGCTGTTCGAACTGCCGTTGTCCGGCTGGTACTGGCAGATTACCCGGACCGATTCCGAAAAGCCCGACGTGCGCGCCTCGCGCTCGCTGTGGGACAAGAAGCTGCCGAAGCTCGAGGACCAGGGCGCCGACCTGACCGCGGCCGGCATTCGCCTCGGCTATGTCGAGGGTCCCGAGGGCCAGAGCCTGAGGATGGTGGAACGGCCGGTCGATCTCGGCGCCGACGGCAAGTTCCTGGTCAGCGTTGCCGGCGACGCCAGCGAGATTGTCGACGAAACGCGCACTTTCGATTACTACCTCGGTGGCACCTTCGCCACGCTGACGATCGTCTTGGTGCTGACCACGATCTTCCAGGTCCGCTTCGGCCTTGCGCCGCTGAAGCGCATTTCGGAATCGATCGCCGATGTCCGGTCCGGCCGCGC
>JBAUUA010000624.1:0-2047 GCA_049582465.1 Bradyrhizobium sp.
ACCCGCGCTTTGTTGTCCGTTTCCGACAAGACCGGCCTGATCGAATTCGCTCACGCGCTGGCCGGCCACGGCATCGAGCTGGTTTCCACCGGCGGTACCGCGAAGGCGATTGCCGCGGCGGGATTGAAGGTCCGGGATGTTTCGGAGCTGACCGGATTCCCCGAAATGATGGATGGCCGGGTCAAGACGCTGCATCCCAAGGTACATGGCGGGCTGCTCGCGATCCGCGACAATGCCGAACATGCGCAGGCGATGAAGAGCCACGGCATCGCGCCGATCGATCTTCTGGTGGTCAACCTCTACCCGTTCGAGGCCACCGTCGACAAGGAAGCCGGCTTCGAGGAATGCATCGAGAATATCGACATCGGCGGGCCTGCGATGATCCGCGCCGCGGCGAAGAACCATGATGACGTCGCCGTCGTGGTCGAGGCCGCCGATTACCAGGCGGTGCTCGACGAACTCGCCGCCAATGCCGGCGCCACCACGCTGTCGCTGCGGCGGCGGCTTGCCGCCAAGGCCTATGCCCGCACCGCCGCCTATGACGCGGCGATCTCGAACTGGTTCGCGCTTCAGCTCAAGACCGATGCGCCGGATTACCGCGCCTTCGGCGGCCGGCTGATCCAGGCGCTGCGCTATGGCGAGAACCCGCACCAGACCGCGGCGTTCTACCGCACGCCAGACAAACGCCCGGGCGTCGCCACCGCGCGGCAATTGCAGGGCAAGGAGCTGTCCTACAACAACATCAACGATACCGATGCGGCCTATGAATGCATCGCCGAGTTCGACCCCAAGCGCACCGCGGCCTGCGTCATCGTCAAGCACGCCAACCCCTGCGGCGTCGCCGAGGGTCCCGATCTCGGCACCGCCTACCGCAAGGCGTTCGCCTGTGACACCCAATCGCCCTATGGCGGCATCATCGCCGTCAACCGCGCGCTCGATGCCGATACCGCACGCGTGATCACGGAAATCCTCACCGAAGTCATCATCGCGCCCGATGCGACCGAGGAAGCGATTGCGATCATCGCCAAGCGGCGAAACCTGCGGCTCTTGCTCGCCGGCAGCCTGCCCGATCCGCGCGCGGCCGGGCTGACGGCGAAGACCGTCGCCGGCGGGCTTCTCGTGCAGAGCCGCGACAACGCCGTGGTCGACGACATCACGCTGAAGACGGTCACCAAGCGCGCGCCGACCGAGGCCGAATTGCGCGACCTCAAATTCGCGTTCCGCGTCGCCAAGCACGTAAAATCCAACACCATCGTCTATGCCAAGGGTCTCGCCACCGTCGGCATCGGCGCTGGCCAGATGAGCCGGGTGGATTCCTCGCGCATCGCCGCGCGCAAGGCGCAGGACGCGGCGATCGAGGCAAAACTCGCGCAGCCCATGACCGTGGGCTCGGTGGTGGCGTCGGATGCGTTCTTTCCGTTCGCCGACGGCCTGTTGGTCGCGATCGAGGCGGGCGCCACCGCCGTGATCCAGCCCGGCGGCTCGATCCGCGATGACGAGGTGATCAAGGCCGCCGACGACGCCGGCATCGCCATGGTGTTCACCGGCGTGCGGCATTTCCGGCACTGAGGCGACCTGGTCGTCCCGGCGAGCGCCGGGCTGCCGTTTGACTTGGCGGCCTAAGCCGCTCTGATTCCAGTTGTTTTCTGGATATGTATACAGCACCAGCGCTTTATCGGCTATTTTTGCCACGAAGATTGCTATTTTAACTATGATTGTATACAGACGGGATGCATTTGTTTCCGAGCAAAGGTATTCCGCATGGCCCAATCCTTCCCAATGAACGCCTGGTACGCCGCCGCCTGGGATGCCGATATCAAGCACGCGCTGTTTCCGCGCACGATCTGCGGCAAGCATGTCGTGATGTACCGGCAGGCCGACGGGCAGGTGACCGCGCTGGAAGACGCCTGCTGGCATCGCCTGGTGCCGCTTTCGAAGGGCCGTCTCGAAGGCGATACGGTGGTGTGCGGTTATCACGGCCTGAAATTCAATTCCTCCGGCCGCTGTACCTTCATGCCGTCGCAGGAAACCATCAATCCGTCGGCCT
>JBAUUA010000625.1:0-7162 GCA_049582465.1 Bradyrhizobium sp.
GGGTTAAAGGCCTCAATCAACCAGTCGATCATGTGCCGCACCCGGGGAATCCGGCCGTTGCCGGGATGATACGACAGCCAAATATCGAATGGCAGATCCAGTTCAACCTCTAGAGGTATTATTTTCCCGCCCAACGCATGGGCATAGGTCGGAAACACCCCGATTCCGGCGCCGTTGGCCACCGCCCAGTAATTGGCGCTGCTTACATTGGTTCTCATCACCAGCAGGTCCCGCTGGGAATAGCCGGGAAACAGGCTCTCGAAAGCCTCCTTGGCGGCGGTCTGATCGGCGACCTGCATCACCAGCCGGTGCTTGACCAGTTCGGCCGGCGTTTTCGGGGTGCCGTAGGTTTCGAGGTATTTCTCGCTGGCGAAATACATCAGGTGCATGCGGCCGAGCCGGACCAGTTTGACGTCGAGCGCGGCCGGCCGCGACAGATGGATCGCGACGTCGGCCTCGTGCCGCGACACGTCGGCGGAACGCATCGCGCAGTGCAAGTCGACCAGAATATTGGGGAAGGCCTGCTGGAATTCGACCAGACGGGGAGCCAGCCAGAAGGTCCCGAGGCCCTCGGTGACGGCGACCCGGACTTCGCCCGAAAGCGTGTTGGCGACGGAATTGCCGGCGCGCAGCAGGTCGAATGAGGCGGCCTCCATGCGTTCGACGGCGGAGACCACCAGCGAACCCTCGTCGGTCAGACGGGTGCCATGGAAATCGCGGGTGAACAGGGTGGCGCCGATTTGCCGCTCGAAATCGTCGATCCGGCGGCGCACGACGTTAATGGACAGGTCGAGCCGTTCAGCCGCGGACCGGAAGCTCCCGCAACGGACCACTTCCAGGAAAATCCTGGCCGCGTCCCAATCTGTGAGACTGCCGAGAGCGAGCTTTTGGTGTTCCTCCTGAGGAACGCCCCTTTCCAGCGCCTGACGCATACACAGCCCTTTCGTCGCGCTAAACTTGGCAGAAGTTCGAGCGAACCACAACCATGCCGGGTTGGGGCGGGGCAATTCGACGCGTCTACCTCCTGGAGCCGGGGCCGGTATCCCGGGAGCCGGGGGGTGGCGGCCCTAAGGCTTTACCGCCGCCAAAGAGGGGATTCCGTGCCTTCAGCCGCAAGCCTCGGGACATCAGCGAATTCGTCGAGCGTTCCGATCGTCGTCTTCATGGATATGCAACGGGAATATCTGGCGAAGCTGCAGCTGCTTGCGATTTCCCAGATCGACCGCGCCCTGGATAAATGTCGCAAGGTTCTGGATCATTCGCGCAAGACGGGTCTTCCGGTTGCCTTCATCCGCGTGATCAACGAGTTGGCTTTTTTCAACCCTCTTACCCCCTCCGTCCGCTGGATCAAGGGTTTTGGGCCCTGTCGCGACGAATTGGTATTCGAACGAACCAGCCCGTCGTGCTATTCTAGCGAACCGTTCACCGCGTTGGTGAACCGGAGCCGTGGCGGCTTCGGGCTGCGGGATTTTCAGGAAATGTCTCTTTGCGACGCATCGGCCAGGCACGCACTCGACGAAATGCCGGCGGGGGATGTCCACCGCGCCGTTTCGAAAATATCCGGTATTTGTGCAGAAGTATTTGAAACAGACGATTGGATAGAACAGACTTTACCTCGCAATCTCGGTTATGGAAAAAACGCCGGTGGCTAATTCAGAAGAACGATTGCATTTGATTCTCGCGACACTCGAGCAGTGCCGGGCAGGTCTCATCGAAACCTCCAACCGGGAAACGGCCCAGTTGGTGTCGGTGGCGATTCTCGAGCTCCGGATGAAGCTCAATCGGATCACGGACCAGGAACTGAGGGCCTTGTGCGATGCGATGGTGCCGGACGACGCGACCGCGGAAAGGTCGCAGGATCCGAAATCAACGCATGGGCAGCATGGGCCTCGCCGCCGCCCGCTGCTGAAACTGGTCAAGTAGCAGCGCGGGTTTTTGGGTTCCGGACGGCCGATACCGTCCCATCGCGACGGCGGCGCTCGCTTGGGACGCCGCGATGCCGCATTATTGATCGGAAAAACCGCCATCATCGCCGGTTGGGGCGCCCCGCGCGACGCCAGCTCTGTTGCGCATTCCCAGCCTTCCGGTACATCAGTCCGGATCAGCCCGCGCTCCCAGCCCTAGCCCGGCGAAGGGTTGCAAGCCGCAAATTGTCAATGATGGCCACGACTGCATGATAAGCGATGTCTCGATTCCCGCGGCGCTGATTGCCGGCCTGGTCAGCTTTCTGTCGCCCTGCGTGCTGCCGCTGGTGCCGCCGTATTTGATCTACCTCACCGGCGCGACCATCGAGCACCTCGAAAATGAAGAGACGGTGTCGTCCTCGCAGCGCGCGGTGATGATATCGGCGGTCATGTTCGTGCTCGGGTTCTCCACCGTGTTCGTGGCGCTCGGCGCCAGCGCCTCCCTGATCGGCGGCTTGATCCGCGCCTGGTCGGCCGAGCTTTCGATCGTCGCCGGCATCGTCATCATCGCCATGGGCCTGCATTTCCTCGGGCTGACACGGATCGGCCTGCTGATGCGGGAAGGGCGGCTGCCCATCCCCAAGCCCGTCGGCCTGTGGGGTGCCTATGTGATGGGCCTTGCGTTTGCGTTCGGCTGGACACCCTGCATCGGCCCGATCCTCGCCGCCATCCTGTCGGTGGCCGCGGCCGAGGCGACGGTGACGAAGGGCGCGGGGCTGCTCGCCATCTATTCCGCGGGCCTCGGCATCCCCTTTTTGATCGCGGCCTTGATGGTCGAACAGTTCTCCTCGCTGTTCTCCCGCATGAAGCGGCATCTCGTCAGCGTCGAGCGGGCGATGGGCGTCTTGATGGTGATTACCGGCATCGGCTTTCTGACCGGCGCAATCTCTTCGGTCAGCATCTGGCTGCTGGAGACGTTTCCGAGCCTGCAGAATTTCGGGTAGGGCGCGATCGGCGAGAGTGGCGGCGGTTTCGCTTGCGATCATGCGCCAGCAGGGAATCTAGTCGTCGTCTTCCAGCGCGCAGATCACGGTGTAGACCACGCCGCGGGGCAGAAAATCGACGGTGGCTTCGCCGCCGAGCTGGTCGCGCGCGCTGCGTTCGATCAGCCGCGATCCGAAGCCGCGCTGCACCGGCGCGGTGACGGGGGGCCCGCCGGCCTCGGCCCAGACCAGCCGCAATTTCGGCTTGCCGTTTTCGGTGAGGGTTTCCCAATCGAGCCGGACGGTGCCGTTGTCGCTCGACAGCGCACCGTACTTGGCGGCATTGGTGGCGATCTCGTGGATGATCATCGACAGCACCACGGCGAGCCGCGGTGACAGCGGAATCTTCGGTCCGGACATGCGCACCCGATCCGGGCTGTTGAGCGAATAGGGCTGCAGCACGCGGCCGACCACGTCCTGCAGCTCCGATCCCTGCCACTTCTCCTTGCTCAGGAGATTGTGCGCCTCGGCGAGCGCGCCGAGCCGGCCCTCGAATTTCTCGCGTTCGGTCTTGCTCGCGCTGCGGAAGGTTTGCGTGGCGATCGACTGCAGGATCGCCAGCGTGTTCTTGACGCGGTGGTTGAGTTCCTCGATCAGGAGGTCGTGCAGCATCTCGCCGCGGGCGATCGTGGTAGCCATCCGCACCGCGAAGGCGAGCCCGATCATCAGCGCCATGCCGCCGATCACGCTGGTGATCGCGAGGTTGCGCCATAGCGGGCCGACCAGCGAGCTTTCGGCGATGCCGGCGGCCACCGTCCAGCCGGTGACCGACGATCGCGTAAAACTCGTGATCAACGGCACGCCTTCGAGCGAGACGGTCTGCAGGGTTGCCTCCGGCCTGCGGAGCATCTCGGCATAGAGCGAGGACGATGCGCGCTTGCCGATCGTCGCTTGCGGATTTGGCATGCGCGCGAAGTTGATGCCGTCGCCGTCGAAGATCGAGATCGTCCAGTCCTTGTTCGGGCGCTGCTTTTCGATCAGGGACTGAAAAATCTCGATCGGCGGGCTGAAGGAAATGTCATAGAGAACCTCGCCGTCGCGAAGCACCGGCACCTCGACCGTCACGATCAGCCGTTGTTTCACCGCGCCTACGAACAGGTTCGAGTATTGCGGCGTTTTGCTCGCAAACACCCTGTCGACGATGTCCCGGTTGTTGCGCGGCGGAAGGTTCGCGCGGTCCGTCGTGGCCGAGGAGAACAACTGGCGGCCTTCGCGGTCCGCCACCAGCACGACGCCGTCCTTGCCATATTGATCGAGAAAGCCGGTCGCGATGCGGCGAAAATTCTCGAAGTCGCCGTTGCGCAGCGTGTTGGTGAGCGCCAGCACCCGCAGCCCGCCGGTCATGCGCTGCATTTCGGCGTCGAGCACCAGGCGGATGCTGCGCACGGTCTCCAGAACGCGCTGGGAAGCGTCCTTGCGGTCCTGCCCGTAATCGTTGAACACCAGCACAGCCGCGAACACGATCAGCGGCAGCGTGGTTCCCGCGACCAGAAGAGCAAGGCGTGCTGGCAGGGAGGGTTTCGGCACGCGGTTCCCGCATCGATGCGGTCGGCGCAGACGAGCGCCGAACCGCTTGCGAGCATAGGTGAAGCGTCCGAAATCCGCCAAGGATTTTGGCCGCTTCAGCCGGTTCCAGCTTCGCGCGTTCGAGGTTCCCTAAAACTTAAAGATTACTGTCGGTGATGGCGGCGTAGACCATGGTGCGCAGCTCGCGCCGCAGCGGATAGGCGCTCGACGGCAGCACCTGGGTCATGAAGATCGCGATCAGCTCTTCGGCGGGATCGATCCAGAACGACGTGGTGGCCGCGCCGCCCCAGGAATATTCGCCGGGACTACCGGGGATCAGCGTCAGTGCGGGATTCATCGTGACCGAGAAGCCGAGACCGAAGCCGATGCCATTATAGGTCGCCTCGGAGAACAGCGACCGCGACATGGCCGGCAAGTCGCATCCGCCGGGCAGGTGGTTGGACGTCATCAAGGCAAGCGTCTTCGGACCGATCAGCCTGACGCCGTCGAGCTCGCCGCCGCCAAGCAACGCACGGCAGAAGGTGAGATAATCGGCCGCGGTCGAAACCAGCCCGCCGCCGCCGGACAGGAACGAGGGCGGCTTCAGGTACGCGCTCGTGGTCGGGTCGTCCTGCAGCGTCAGGTCGCCCTTGCGGTCGGCGGCGTGGAAGGTCATGCCGCCTTTCGGATCGGCCGAGTAGCAGGCCGCGAAACGATGCACCTTGTCGGCGGGCACGAAGAAGCCGGTGTCCTTCATGCCCAGCGGATCGAGGATGCGCTCCTTCAGGAACTGGTCGAACGGCTTGCCGCTGATCTTGCCGATCAGATAGCCGATCACATCGGTGGAGAGCGAGTAATTCCACGCCTCGCCGGGGGAAAATTCCAACGGCAGTTTGGCTAGCCCTTCGATCATCGAATCCAGCGTGCCCGAGGTCACGACCTCGCCGATCTTCAATTCGCGGTAGGCGGCATCCACATTGGAGCGCTGCTGGAAGCCGTAGGTCAGTCCCGACGTGTGCCGCAGCAGGTCCACGATCAGCATCGGCCGCGACGGCGGTTTGGTCAGGAATGAAGGCGCGGTGCCGGCCTGGAATACGCCGAGGTCTTTCCATTCCGGGATATATTTGTGGACGGGCTCGTCGAGCGCGACGCGGCCTTCCTCGAACAGCATCATGAAGGCCACGCTGGTGAGCGGCTTGGTCATCGAATAGATGCGGAAGATGGTGTCGTCCTTCATCGGCGCCTTGCGCTCGAGGTCGGCGAAGCCCTGCACCGCCGAGTGGACCACCTTGCCGCGGCGATAGACCAGGACCTGCGTCCCCGGAAAGCGGCCGGCGTCGATGTAGCGGTGCTTGATATGCGCCTCGAGGCGGTCGAAGGCTTGCTTGGACATGCCGGCGGATTCGGGCGAGGCGGGGGGCGGGGCTAGCATCGGGTCTTCTCCGGTCGTTCGGGGCGGGCCTTGATAGCCGAAAAGTCCCTCCAGTTCCAATCACCGCGCGCTTACCCTTGCCGGGCCGCCGGTGTAGGGTTGCGCCGGCAATGGCTTAAAACCGCAGGACCTGGCATGCCCCAATTCAACGACACCGAACTGACCGCCGCCGTCATCAGGAGCTTCGAGGAAACGCCGGACCCGCGGGTCAAGTTCCTGATGGAAGAACTGGTGAAATCGCTGCACGACTTCGTCCGCAGGACCGATCTCAGCTTTGACGAATGGGCCTATGCCATCGATTTCCTGACCCAGGTCGGCCAGAAATGCAGTGCCAGCCGGCAGGAATTCATCCTGCTGTCGGACGTGCTCGGGATTTCGATGCTGGTCGATGCCGTCAACCACCGGGAGCGCGAGGGCGCGACCGAGACCACCGTGCTCGGCCCGTTCTATGTCGGCGAGCACAAGCCGATGCCGCATGGCACGGATATCTCCGCCAATCTCGGCGGCGAGCGGATGTTCGTGCAGAGCCGTGTCACCGATCTCAAGGGCAAGCCCCTGGCCGGTGCGGCCGTCGACGTCTGGCACGCCGACGATGACGGCTATTACGATTCGCAAAGGCCTGACTACGAGACGCAGGGTCCGTCGTCGCGGGCGCGGTTCATCACCGACGCCGATGGCCGGTTCTTCTTTCGCACCATCCTGCCCTGCAGCTATCCGATCCCGACCGACGGTCCGGTCGGCCAGATGATCCTGCAGACGCGGCGGCACCCGAACCGGCCGGCGCATATTCACTTCCTGGTCGATGCGCCCGGCTACGAGCCGCTGGTCACCCACGTCTTCATCGAGGGCGATAAATATCTGGATTCCGACGTGGTGTTCGGGGTGAAGAACGACCTGGTCTCCCGGGTCGAGAAACGCAGCGACAAGGTGATGCCCGACGGCAAGCCTGCCGCGGCGCCGTGGCATCTGATGACCTACGAATTCCGGATGAAGCCGGGCCAGGGCCTGGCGCCGAAGCCGTTGATGGCGGCGACCGAGAACGCTTGAATTCATTTTTTAAGCACTTGCTTATTTGTTGTGCGCCGCACAAGAAATAAGCGAATCGCAATTCAAGAAATAAGCAAATCGCAAATTTTGCATGCGGAATAGCCCCTGCAAAAGATTTAGGCGATTCGTGTAACTATTTGAAAATAATATATATTTTTCGTTGTGGCGGCTTGGCACGAAGCTTGAATAACTGATGCTGACGCCATTGATGCCGTCCCTCGAGACTCACC
>JBAUUA010000626.1:0-2420 GCA_049582465.1 Bradyrhizobium sp.
GATGAAGATCAGCAGCGGCGTCATCAGGAAACCGCCGCCGATGCCGAACATGCCCGAGATGTAGCCGACCGCGAGCCCCATCCCCAGCACAAGGAAGACGTTCACGGGCAAGTCGGCGATGGGAAGGTAGATCTGCAAGCGGTTCGTCCGACGGTTGCGATGCACTCCGGCGACCGGCGCGTCCGGCCACCTCATACTGACAATTAACACCGAGATACACGGAAACGTCAGCGATACCGATTCGAGGCGCGATAGACTCGAAACCAGCAGGTCAGAGCTTTGCTTGAGTTTAGCCGATGAGTGCGACGGTAAGCACGCCCTTTGGCTATAGGTCGCGGCGGTTCACAGCTTTCCGGAGTTGGAGACACTGATCGAAAGCGGGCCGGCCGCTCGCGGCTTTTCCGGGGGTGGGGACGTCGCGCGATCCCAGCCGCCCGACGGCTGCGGAACTATGGTCGCCTCGGCCGGCTGAGGCTTGGCTGCGAAGCTCTTGATGGCTTCCTGGGCAGCCGCCAGGGTTTCGGCATTCAGATAACCGGCAACCTCGTCGCGTTTGCGGCCTGCATCGCGGTCGCCTTGGGCGGCTGCGAGCGCGAACCACTTGTAGGATTCGCCGATGTTTTTCTCCGTGCCGAGACCGCGCACGGTCAACACACCGAGGTTGAATTGGCTATCGGCAACGCCGCGTTCTGCGGCCTTGCGGAACCATTGTGCCGCGTTGACATAGTCCGGCTTGCCCTCGGCTCCCTCGGCATAGAGAACGGCCAGGTTGTGCATGGCCTTGGCGTGGCCTTTGCCGGCGGCGGCCACGTAAAGTTTGTGGGCGGCGACCAGGTCCTTTTTCACCCCCAGGCCCTTTTCGAGCATGCTGGCGTACCGGAATTGGGCAGGCGTCAGCCCTTTGCTCGCGGCGCGCTCGAACCATCGTGCGGCTTCCTCCAGATTCGCGGGTACGCCGCGGCCCTCTACGAAACGCATCGCGATTTCGTAGGCGGCCGCCGAATCGCCTGCCGACGCCGCGTTGCGCAGCCGTGCTCCTCCAATGGCCGCCGGCAATCCATCGGCGGCCGGCGGTTGTGTGGTCTGCACCGGCTGTCGGTTCGACCGGGAATCGGCGGGCGCGCGTGCAATCGAGCCGGTGACATCGCCTTTCGGCGTAGGTGAGGTGCCGAGGAGGGGCGGACTCAACATCGGCAGATTTGGTGCCGACGAAAGCTGCTCCGCCGAATTCAAATTCAATGACGGAGGCGGTGTAGCTGGAGCCAAACTTGGCAACGGCGGAGGTGCCAGTAGCGATGGGGTGATATCGGTCTCGGCCGGTATCGTCGGCGAGGTCGGCTGACTCTCGGCAAGAGCAGCGGACGTTTCGAGTTCAGCGGTGTCCGCGGCCATCTCGGTGTTTGCCGCATCCATTTCGGAGGCGGTCGCAAGCTTGGCTTCGCGCGTATCGAAAATTCCAAAATCGAAAAGGTTGCTTGCGAATTGGATCGACCCGATGATGATTGCGACGATGCACGCCGCCAGGAACAGCGTTTTGATACGTGTCTCTACTTTAGTCCGCAGCGATCCCCGCTCGCCGCCCTTCCCCTTGAGGGGTTCGGAACGCTGCCGGCCATTCGGATCCTGGCCTGCGGCTTGAGCGGCGCGTCGGGCGGCAGCGATGAAGTTCGATTTTCCGCCCGCCGTGGCCATATTTGGCCGGACGCCGAGCGCCGCTTCAGAGGCAGCGATGCGCATGCCTGGAGATTGGGCAAGTCCCGGACGGCCCGAGCCAGGCTCGAGCGGCACATCGACGGGCAAATCGGGACCGGACGGCGCGGAGGTCGCTGGCCGCAACCCCAAATTGGGAAAGTCCACGGACAAGGGCAATGCGAGTCCTTTCACCGGGACCGATATTGCCAATGGTGAATTCGGTTGCGGGCGAGGAGCTATCTCGGGAGCAACAGTGATCTCTTGTGTGGCGGCTTTATCGGAAAATTGCGTGAGCTCGAGGACATCGGGCTCGCGAATCGCCGGGCCCGGCCGATTGCCGCGAATGTCGCCTTCGATCACGGTCAGACGGTCGGCAACACGATCAAGCGTACCATTTACGGCTTCAAGCGCACCATGAGTGCGGGCGATATCCTGCCTCAGCAGATCAATATCTGGCGCGCTTTCTGCCCGAAGGCCCGCAGTCTCCTTGTTGACGCGGATGTCTTCAATATGAACCAGTAGATCGGTTAGTCCGCGTTCGACTGCATCCAGTTGGCTGAGGCGAGAGTCGGTCGCATCGAGGCGTTCGAACAGTCTGACGATCCGGTCCTCGAGTTGGCTAACTGCGATCTGATCGCCACGCGACGGTTGAAACTGGTCGATCTTCTCGGACAGGGACTGCATCATCACTTCAAGGCGGGGCGGCATGTCGCCGTTCTGGGCACGGT
>JBAUUA010000627.1:0-2026 GCA_049582465.1 Bradyrhizobium sp.
GTCGACGTCACGGCGTCGCGGCTGGCGAGCCGCCGCGAGATCGCCGGCGAGATCGCAACCCGCATCGATGCCGCGGTCCGCGCCGGGCATCTGCCCGCGCAGGACACCGCGCTTGCCGCGACCGCGCTGCTTGGCGCGCTCCATGAATCGCTGGTCGGGCCCTTGGCGCCGGACAATCTGGACGACCAGGCGAAACTGCGCGACTCGGTGCAGACCGTGACCTTGCTTGCGCTGCGCGCCGTCGGCGTGATGGACGCCCGCGCCCGCGGCCTCGTAGTGCAGGCGGTGTTGCCGGCGAAAACGCTGGTCGGCGCGTAACAACAATTCAAGCCGCCGTCAGAGATAAGCGCCGTTCCCTAGCGCCCTCGTGAATTGACATCTCCCGCCGATTTGATCGGCTGGCAGTGTTAGCTGTTCAATTCATCGGAGGAGTGCTTCGCATGACGACGACATCAGGATCGGCCAAGTGGCAGGGCGGCATCAAGGACGGCAAGGGCGCCATCTCGACCAAGAGCGGTGCCCTGAAGGATTACCCTTACGGCTTCGCCAGCCGCTTCGAGGGCAAACCCGGCTCCAATCCGGTAGAGCTGATTGGCGCCGCGCACGCCGCCTGTTTCACCATGGCACTGTCGCTGATCCTCGGTGAGGCAAAACTCACCGCCGAGCAGATGGAGACCAAGGCCGACGTCACGCTGGAGAAAGTGGGCGATGGTTTTGCCATCACCTCGGTGCATCTGACGCTGAACGCGAAGATACCCGGCACCGACAAGGCGAAGTTCGAGGAGCTCGCGGGCATGGCCAAGGCCGGCTGCCCGGTGTCGAAGCTGTTGAACACCAAGATCACGCTGGATGCGACGCTGCTTTAGTTGGTCATTCCGGTCGACGACGCACCCCGGAATCCAGAAGTTGTGGCGGGAGATTCCGGGTGCGCTGACGTGTGTCCCGGAATGACGATGGAGTAGATTGGCCGTTCACATATCCGCGTCGCTGTCGGATCCGACGGACGCGATGCGCACCATGTTGGTAGTGCCGGGGATGCCGAGCGGCACGCCGGCGACGATGATGACGCGCTGGCCGGCGCGGGCAAAACCGTCGCGGAACGCGATGCGGCCGGCGCGGCTGACCATGTCATCCTGGTCATGGGCGTCCTCGGCAACCACGCAATGCACGCCCCAGACCACCGACAGCTTGCGCCCGGTGGAGAGGTTCGGCGTGATCGCCACCACCGGCGGCTTCGGCCGCTCGCGCGCGACCCGCAGCGCGGTCGATCCCGAACTGGTCCAGCAGATGATCGCCGACAGATCGAGCGTCTCGGCGATCTGCCGCGCGGCATCGGCGATGGCGTCGCCGACGGTCGGCTCCGGTTCGGCGCGCTGCGCATTGAGCACGCCGCGATAGGTCGGGTCGCGCTCCACTTCCTCGCCGATGCGGTTCATGGTGGAGACGGCTTCGATCGGGAATTTTCCGGCCGCCGATTCCGCCGACAGCATGATGGCGTCGGCGCCTTCATAGACCGCGGTGGCGACGTCGGAGACCTCGGCGCGCGTCGGCACCGGGCTCTGGATCATCGATTCCAGCATCTGGGTTGCCACCACGACCGGCTTGCCTGCGCGCCGTGCCAGCCGCGTCATTTGTTTCTGCAGGCCCGGCACGCGCTCCAGCGGCAGTTCGACGCCGAGATCGCCGCGCGCCACCATCAGGGCGTCGGAGGCTTCGATGATTTCGGGGAGCCGGTCGATCGCCTGCGGCTTCTCGATCTTGGCCATCACGGCTGCGCGGCCGCGGATCATCTTCTTGGCCTCGATGACGTCCTCGGCGCGCTGCACGAAGGACAGCGCGATCCAGTCGACACCGGTCACCAGCGCCGCCTCGAGGTCGGCGCGGTCCTTCGGCGTCATTGCCGACACCGGCAGGTCGGTGTCGGGCAGGCTGACGCCCTTGCGGTCCGACATCTTGCCGCCGATCACAACACGGGTGACGGCGCGCTCCGGGGAGGTTTCCTCGGCAATCAGCCGCACCTTGCCGT
>JBAUUA010000628.1:0-7235 GCA_049582465.1 Bradyrhizobium sp.
GGTTACACCGGCGTCTTCGCGCTTCGCAGTACAAACGAACGTCACCTCTTCCGTCCGCGCGACGTCGCTGGGCGACGCGAAATGAGACGTGTCCGCCGCGGGAATGCCCCATCAGGTCGACCGGTCCGGCACCTAGCTTCTCGATGAAGTCGATCACGTCGGCCGTGTGCTGCGCGATCGAATAGCATCCGTTGTGGCCGTCCCAGTGTTCGGGAAAAAAGTGCCGCAGGGACAGCGCGATGACCCGATGCCTTCGCGTCAGGGGACCGAGCACCGGCGACCAGATCCGGAAATCGCACAGCGAGCCGTGCACGCACACCAGCGGCGGGCCGCGGCCGATGTCGAGATAGGCCATGTCGTACCCGTTGACGTGAAGCGTTTGCATTGGGGGGCTCGGCAGGGTTCGAGGTCGGGCGGGTCGATGCGTTATTTCGGAGGTGTCATACGCGGCCTTGACCCGCGTATCCATCCTCTTCCCAAAAACTTCTTTTTTCGAAGAAGATAAATTACCGGGTCAAGTCCGGTGACGACGATCCCTGGATATCGTTCCATGGCTTTTCCTTGGGACAGCCCCAGAATTTCCCCGGAATCCGGGTGGATCGCAACTATTTCCAAGCCTAGATTCAGGGCCAGCATCAAGCTCAAGGCACGGGGCGAGAGATCTGGAGCCAGCCATGACGGATCAACATTTTGCAATCTTCGACACCCCGATCGGGCGCTGCGGCATCGCCTGGGGTCCGCGCGGCATCAATGCGGTGCAGCTGCCGATGGGAGCCGAGGAGAAGACCCGGGGCCGCATCCGCCAGCGCTATGGCGATATCGCGGAGGCGCCGCCGCCGGCCGAGGTGCAGCGCGCGATCGACGGCATCGTCGAATTGCTGGAAGGAAAGCCGAACGATCTGTCCGACGTCGTGCTCGATCTCGACGGCGTGCCGGAGTTTCACCGCGGCGTCTACGACATCGCCCGCACCATCCCGCCGGGCAAGACCATGACCTATGGCGATATCGCCAAGCGGCTCGGCGGCGTCGAGCTGTCGCGCGATGTCGGCCAGGCGCTGGGGCGCAATCCCTGCCCGGTCGTGGTGCCCTGCCACCGCGTGCTCGCTGCCGGCGGCAAGCCGGGCGGCTTCTCGGCCAATGGCGGCGTCACGACGAAATTGAAGATGCTCGCGATCGAGGGCGCGGTGGTCAATCACACGCCGAATTTGTTCGATTGAGCCGCCTGCCGTCGGCCGCAGGGTGAGCAAGGCGAAGCGTGCCCACCTGAACCGCGGCTCGATCTTCTGGTGGGCACGGCGCGAAGAGCGCCTTTGCCCACCCTACGATCGCTGAAACACACCAAGCGGGCTAGACCGCCTTGCAGGAAAATCCGTTGCCCCAGCGGCGGATTTTTCCGCTCGAGGGCGAGGGGAAATGCGCGGTGCAGCACAGCGTATCGGTGTCGCAATAGCGTTCCAGGAAATTGCGCCGCGTCACCGCGGCCTGCGCCTGGTCGACGTCGAATTTCGCCGACAATTCCGGATAGCGCGCCTGCAGCGGCGAGTGCATCAGGTCGCCGCTGACGACGGCTGTGTCCTTGCCCCGGCCGAACCTGAAGGCGACATGTCCGGGGGTATGCCCCGGCGTCGGCAGGATGCGGGCATGGTCGCCGATTTCAAAATCAGCGCGCACGATCTCGGCCTGTTTGGCCTCGACCACGGGCAGCACGCTGTCAGCGAAGGGCGGCACTTCCGCCCTGGCGTTCTGCTCGGTCCAATAGTCGAACTCGTCCTTGCCGAACACGTAGCGCGCGTTCGGAAAGGTCGGCAGCCAGCGGCCGTTTTCCAGCCGCGTGTTCCAGCCGACGTGGTCGACATGCAGGTGCGTGCACATCACGTAGTCGATGTCGCCGACGGAAAAACCCGCCGCCGCCAGCGCGCGCAGATAGGTGTCGTCGGCTTTCATGTTCCATTTCGGACGCAGCGGCCGCGGCTTGTCGTTGCCGATGCAGCTGTCGACCAGAATGGTGTGGTGCGGCGTCTTCACGATATAGGACTGGAAGCAAAGTTTCAGCACGTCGCTATCGTCGATCGCGCCGGCCTCCCGCATCCACGCCCGGTTCTCCGCCAGCAATTCCGGCGTCAGGTCGGGCAGGATATCGAGCGCCGGCAGGAAGGTGGTTTCCTGCTCGATGATGCGATGGATGGTGAGATCGCCGACGGTGAACTTCAGACTCATGGCAGTTTCCTGTTTACGCCGGCGGTGGCAGCGAGATCTTCACCGAGGGCCGCTCCAGCATCCTCTGATGGAAGGCGTCGAGCCTCGGATAGGCCTTGCGCCAGCCGCAGTCGGCAAAGCGGAAATCGGCATAGCCGAGCACGCAGGCAAGCGCGATCTGCGAGATGTCGAGCGGGCGCGACAGCATCTCCGTCTGTTTCTCGAACCGCGCCATGCCGTTCCAGGCGCGCGCCCAGTGGTCGTCGGTCCAGGCCTTCCAGCGCAGCGGCTCCGGCCGCACCATGTTCTCGTAACGGCACAGCAGCATCGAATCCAGCATGCCCTGCAGCATGGAATGGTCGCTCTTGACCCTCCATCGTGCTGGCCCCGACGCGGGAATGAGCTTGCCGCCGCCGGCGAGTTCGTCGAGATACTCGACGATGACGTAGGAATCGAGGATGACGTCGCCATTGTCCAGGATCAGCACCGGCAGCTTCTTCAGCGGCGTGATGCGCGAATATTCCTCATTGGGCTGGCCCGGCGCCACCGTCGCCGACATGAATTCGATCTTGTCGATCAGCCCGAGTTCGATTGCGGCAATGCGCACCTTGCGCGCGAAGGGCGAGGCCGGGGAGAATGAGAGTTTCATCGGAGAATTCCTTCGAGGAAAAGGAGAGCTTGTATTTTCTTCGTCATGGCCGGGCTTGTCCCGGCCATCCACGCATTCCCTGGGGCCACGCACCTAAGACGTGGATACCCGGGACGAGCCCGGGCATGACGAGTGCCTCCGGACGCAGTTGGCAAACCTCACGCCGCGACGATTTCCTGCCGCTGCTCGCCGAGACCCTCGATGCCGAGCGTGACGACGTCGCCGACATTGAGGAATTTCTGCGGCTTCATGCCGGAGCCGACGCCGGGCGGGGTGCCGGTGGTGATGATGTCGCCGGGCAGGAGCGTCATGAATTCGGAGACGTAGGAGACGATCTTCTTGACGCCGAAAATCATGGTCGCGGTCGATCCGGTCTGGCAGCGCTTGCCGTTGACGTCGAGCCACATCGACAGCTTCTGCACGTTGGGGACCTCGTCCTTGGTGACGAGCCAGGGCCCGAGCGGGCCGAACGTGTCGTGCGACTTGCCCTTGGTCCACTGGCCCAGCCGCTCGAGCTGGAAATTGCGCTCGGAGACGTCGTTGCAGACGGCGTAGCCGGCGACGTAGTTGAGTGCGTCGGCCTCGGAGACGTATTTGGCACGGGTGCCGATGATGATGGCGATTTCGCATTCCCAGTCGAGCTTGGTCGAGCCACGGGGCTTTTCGACCTTGTCGTTGGGGCCGCACAGGCTGTTATTGGCCTTGATGAAAATGATCGGTTCGGCCGGAATGGGCATGCCGACTTCGGCGGCGTGGTCGCTGTAGTTGAGGCCGATGGCGATGAATTTGGGCAGGCCGCCCACCGGGGAGCCGAGCCGCGGCTTGCCGTTGACGGCCGGGAGCGAGGCCGCGTCGAGGGCTGCGATCTTCGCCAGCGAGGCCGGCGAAAAGGCTTCGCCCGCGAAGTCCTTTACCTGCCCCGACAGGTCGCGCAATTGGCCTGATTTGTCGATCAGACCGGGCTTTTCCTGACCGACCGCGCCGTAACGAACAAGCTTCATTTCGTATCACTCCCTGGGGTGGTGGTTGCTTGAATGCTTCTTGGAACAGGGCGGGGGGAATTTCAACTGCCGCCGGCGCTGCCGGGCTATGCTTTGGGCATGATTTCCGGCCAAAAAGGGCCGACTTTGGTATCACGCCCTAAACGATGAATTTGAAGCCATCGCCGTCGCGATGGATGCGGCCGGCGTTGAAATGCCCGCCGATCACCAGGGTCGGGGTATCGGCGAAACGCGAAAGCAATTCGCGCCGTGTCAGCGCCGACTGCATGGGGTCGGAATCCGCGGTCGAGGACCAGTCGAGATGCGCCATCTGGCAGGGGTGGTGGGCGACGTCGCCGGTAAGCAGCGCCTCCTCGCCGTCCGACCGGATGTGGATGCTCATATGGCCCGGACTGTGGCCCGGCGTCGGGATCAGGGTAATTTCATCCGATAGCCTCGCGTCGCTGGCGACGAGGTCGGCCTTGCCCGCATCGACGACCGGTTTCACCGAGTCGTTGAAAACAGCAACCTTGTCCGGCTCCACGCTGTGGTCGCGCCAGTACTCGTATTCGGCTCTGCCGAACACGTAGCGGGCATTGGCAAAGGTCGGCACCCATTTCCCGTCCACGAGCCTGGTGTTCCAGCCGACATGGTCGACATGCAGATGCGTGCACAGCACGGTGTCGATGCTCTCGGGCGCAAAGCCCGCCTCGTGCAGGGTCTGGAGGAACGGTCCCTGCCGGTCGTTCCAGGTCGGCACGTTGCGGCCCTGCTTGTCGTTGCCGAGCCCGGTATCGACCACGATCCGGCGTGTCGGCGTCTCCACCACCAGCGAGTGGATCGACATCTTCAGCCGGCCCTCGTCGGTGGCGAAATGCGGAATGAGCCAGGGCAGTTTCTGGATTTCCTCGTTGGTCGCCAGCGGCAGGATGAACCGCGTGCTGCCGACCGTCTCCAACTCGACGACTTTCCTGATTTTGACCTTGCCCACTTTCCAGTACATTTGACGCTTCCCCCTGGCCT
Source organism: Bradyrhizobium sp. (assembly GCA_049582465.1). Lineage (GTDB taxonomy): Bacteria > Pseudomonadota > Alphaproteobacteria > Rhizobiales > Xanthobacteraceae > Bradyrhizobium. The sequence continues at coordinate 4,849 of JBAUUA010000628.1, forward strand.
TCGTTTCTTGGGGCGCAAGATGCTGGTTCCCGCCGCGGCGCGCAATGGATCATCTCAACGGTCCGCGCGTTGACGCGGCACTCAAACGTTTGGGAGTGCCTAGATGCCAGAATTAGCCATTTCGGCCGAAAAAGTCGGTTTTTTGATCGAGAAAATGCGCGAATTCGACGTCAAGGAGGAGGCGTCCGACCCGGATTCCGGGTCGAACAGCGCCGACGACAACATGATCGATGTGCTCGAGGACGACGGCGACGATCCCGTGGTGCGCGAGATCACCGGCTTCATCAATGCCATGACCGACGACGAGCAGATCGACCTGGTTGCCCTGATGCGTCTCGGCCGCGGTGACGGCACGATCGAGGAATGGGACGATCTGCGCCGCGAGGCGGCCGAGGGCCACAACAACCGCACCGCGAGCTATCTGCTCGGCGAGCCTCTGGTCAGCGATTACCTCGCCGAGGGGCTCGATGCGTTCGGCGAGACCTGGACCGACGAGCGGACCACGCCGGTGTCGTGATCAGCGCGCGCAGTCGACGATGACGGTGCCGAGCTTGTCGCCTTTTTCGACCGCGAGATGAGCTTGCGCCGTTTCGGCGAGCGGAAACTGCGCGGCGATGTTGTGGATCCGCGGTCCGGCCGCGAGCCATTTGGTGATTTCGCTCTGGGCCTCGGCAAGCAGCGGCGGCGGCAGCGCGTACAGCACCAGCGGCCGCAACGCGATGCATCTTTCCATCAGTTCGCGCATCGGAATCGTCGGCACCCGGTTGCCGTTGGTCGCGTAGACCGCGATCGCCGAATTGACCGCCATGACCTTCAGCGTGGTGGTGATGTTGCCGCCAAAATCGACGTCGACGACACGGTCGACGCCACGCTGCTCGGTGAACGTCATGATCTTGGCAACGACGTCCTCGGTCTTGTAGTTGAGGACGAGATCGGCGCCGGCGAGGCGCGCTTCCATGTCCTTGATCGGCGAACTGACGGTGGCGATCACGCGCGCGCCGCCCGCTTTCGCCAGTTGCACGGCGTAGTGGCCGACCGCCCCGGCGCCTCCGGTGACGAGCACGGTCCGGCCCGCGATCGGTCCGTCGCCGAACAGACAGCACCACGCGGTCATGCAGGGAATTCCGAGCGTGGCGCCGGCCGCGAACGAAACCTCGTCGGGCAGCGGCGTCACCAGATAGTCGGCAAGCGCGATATATTCGGCCGCGGTGCCGAAGGCGCGGCCGTTGCGCTGGCCGTTGAAGAGCCAGACCCTTTGACCGATTTCGAACCGCGTCACGCCGCTGCCGACCTGATCGATGATGCCGGCGCCGTCGCTGTTGGGGATCACGCGAGGGAACTCCATCGCGCGATAGCTGCCGGCGCGGCGGCCGACATCGGCGGGATTGACGCCGGAGGCCTCGAGCCGGACGAGGACTTCGCCCGGTGCGGCCTCTGGCGCCGGCATCTCGCCGACCGTCAAGACATCCGGTGCCGCACCTGTACGCTCGTACCAGACCGCCCTCACAGCGTGCCCGGGAAGGCGCCGCCGTCGAGCAGGATGTTCTGGCCGGTGATGAAGCCCGCCTTGGCGCTGCACAGGAATGCGCAAGCCTCGCCGAATTCTTCGGGATCGCCAAAACGACCGGCCGGATTGACCTTGGCGCGCTCCGCCAAAATCTGCTCGGCGCTGACGCCACGTTTTTCCGCCTCCGCCTTCGCGGTGCCGCGCAGCCGGTCGGTATCGAACGGGCCCGGCAACAGTGCGTTGATGGTGACGTTGTTGATCACGGTCTTGCGCGCGATGCCGGCGACAAAGCCGGTGAGGCCCGCGCGGGCGCCGTTGGACAGGCCGAGGATCTCGATCGGTGCCTTCACCGCCGCGGAAGTAATGTTGACGATGCGGCCGAATTTGCGCGCCATCATGCCGTCCACCGTGGCCTTGATCAGTTCGATCGGGGTGAGCATGTTGGCATCCAGCGCCTTGATCCAGTCGTCGCGGGTCCAGTTGCGGAAATCGCCGGGCGGCGGCCCGCCGGCATTGTTGACGAGGATATCCGGATCGGGACAGGCTTTCAGCACGGCTTCGCGGCCTGCCGGCGTGGTGATGTCGCCGGCGACCTCGGTCACGGTCACGCCGGGATTTGCCTTGCGAATTTCGGCGGCGGTTTTCGCCAGCGCTTCGGCGCCGCGCGCGGTCACCGTGACATGCACGCCCTCGTTGGCCAGCGCCATGGCGCAGGCGCGTCCCAGGCCCTTAGAGGATGCGCACACGATGGCACGGCGGCCTTTGATCCCAAGATCCACTGTCTCACTCCCGTTATGTCAGCTGATGGTTGTAGTCCGATCCCCTCATTGTAGCCAAGCCGGTTGGCCCTGATAAGAGACCCCGCTATCTCCGAAATGCA
>JBAUUA010000629.1:0-7965 GCA_049582465.1 Bradyrhizobium sp.
TGCAGGCCCTGCGGGAGGCGCGGTCAATGCAGACGAGGCGTTCAGAGATCGGTGACGCGCTCCGGATCGGCGGATGCGAGCGCGGCGGCGCGTTCGGCGAGCGGCGGATAGATCCACACGGTGTTGATCTCCTGCTTGGTCTTCTTGGCGGTGTCGCCGACCATCTCCACCTTCCGCTCCCAGCCGCGCGTAAAGAGCGCACCGGCTTCGCCGAGGTCGAGGCAGGTGACATAGGCCTTCTGGTGATACGGCCTGGTCGGCGCGCCGAGCAGCTCGGCTGCGGCATTGTTGCCGGCAAAGGCGCCCATCCGGGTCGCATGCTGGCACGACATCGGCGCGTAATTTCCGGCATCGTCGCAGGCCGCACGCGCGGCGTCGCCGGTGGCGAAGACGCCCGCCACGCCGGGCACGCGCAAATCGCGGTCGACCAGAAGCCGTCCGAAATTGTCGCGTTCGCCGGGGATCTGCGCGGTCAGCGGCGCGGCGCGAATGCCCGCGGCCCAGATCACGGTTTCGGTTTCGATGTGTTCGCCATCGGACAGCGTGACACCGGACGCGTCGAGCGAGGCAACGCCCACGCCGAGCCGGGTCTCCACGCCGAGCTGCCTGAGGGCATCTTCGATGACGGGACGCGCACCTTCGCCCATATCGGGAGCGATCGCAGCGTTGCGCTCCACGATGATGACGCGTGGTTTGGCGTCGTTCCCGAGACTGTTGCGGAGCCGCGACGGCATCTCGGTAGCCACCTCGATGCCGGTGAACCCGCCACCGGCCACGACCACCGTGTCGCGCCCGTTCGCAGCCGGACGATCGGCCAAGCCATGCAGATGCTCGTCAAGGGCGATCGCATCGTCAAGCGAGTCGACGCTGAAGCCGTGCTCAGCGAGGCCGGGAATCTTCGGACGGAAGAGCCGGCTGCCCGTGGCCACAACCAGGCGATCGTAGGAGAGCTTCTTTCGCTTTCCGCCGGAGATCGAGATTTCGACCTCGCACGCCTTGGTATCGACCATCTCGGCGCAACCCTGCACGTAGACGACGTCGATTGCCCTGAGGACATCCAGCAGCGCCGCGTTCAGCGTTTCGGGCTTCGGCTCATAGAGCCTCGGGCGGATCACCAGCGTCGGCTGTGGCGCAACTAGCGTAATCTCGAGTTTGTCGGGCGACGCACCCTTGATATCGCGCAGGCGAGCAGCGGACAGTGCGGCATACATGCCGGCGAAGCCGGCGCCAATAATGACCAGTCGCATGTGACTTCTCCCGGGTTTTGAATGATCGATGAAGGATCATGCCGCGATGAACGCCGACAGTTCGGCGTTCACGATACCGGCATGGGTGGTGCAGATGCCGTGCGGAAGTCCTTCGTAAATTTTGAGCCTGCTGTTCCTGAGGAGCTTCGCCGACAGAGGCGCGGAGTCAGCGACGGGCACGATCTGATCATCGCCGCCATGCAGGACGAGGGTCGGCACCGCGATACTCTTCAGGTCCTCGGTGAAATCGGTCTCCGAGAAAGCCTTGATGCCGTCGTAATGCGCCTTGGCGCCGCCCATCATGCCCTGGCGCCACCAATTCCAGATCACCGCTTGCGATGCCGCAGCGCCCGGGCGGTTGTAGCCGTAGAACGGACCGCTCGCGAAATCGAGGTAGAACTGAGCCCTGCTGGCGGCGAGCTGTCGGCGTAGACCGTCGAGGACGTCGATCGGCAAGCCGCCGGGATTGCCTTCCGTCTTCAGCATGAGTGGCGGCACCGCGCTGATCAGCACGAGCTTGGCCACGCGATCGCGGCCGTGTCGCGCGACATAGCGCACGGCTTCGCCACCGCCGGTGGAATGTCCCACATGGATGGCGTTGCGGAGGTCAAGGTAGTCGACGACTGCCGCGGCATCGGCCGCGTAGTGATCCATGTCGTGGCCGTTGCCGGTCTGGCTCGAGCGTCCGTGACCGCGGCGATCGTGGGCGATCACGCGAAATCCCTTGCCGGCGAAATACAGCATCTGGGTATCCCAGTCGTCGGCGCTGAGCGGCCAGCCATGATGAAAGATGATCGGCTGGGCAGATTTCGGTCCCCAATCCTTGTAAAAGATCCGTACGCCATCCTTCGTAGTCACCGACGCCATCGGATCGGTCCATTGAGCGGCGGATTTCGAGCGGTTCGATTCTTCGCCGGTCGCCGTTGAGGAGCGGACCGACAGTGAAATCGCGGACATAACCGAAGTCGCGAGGACCTTCCGGCGCGAAGTGTTTGCGAGCCGATTAAGCGGGACGTTCCAGGCCATTCTTCTCCTCCGTGTGGTTGGCGTGGGCATGGTGCTCATCTAGCGAACCGGGCGCGTCGATGCCCCAGCGACATTGCGGAGGTTGCAGAGCGATTGCTGCTAACGCGCGCGGCGCCGCCAGTCGGTTGGCGTATCGCCGGTCAACCGCTTAAACGCGGCTCCGAAGGCTGTCTGCGAGGCGTAGCCAAGCGCAGCAGCGACCGCCACGACCGAGGCATCCGTCTCGCGCAGCATTTGCATCGCCTGCTCGAGCCGGTGCTGGCGCAGCCAGGCATGCGGCGACAGTCCGGTGCTTTCCTTGAAGGCGCGGCAGAAGTGAAAGCGCGACAGCCCGGCATCGGAGGCGAGCGTGGCCAGAGAGACGCCGGCATCGCTGTCCGAGCGCAGGCGTTCGATGGCGCGCATCAGCACCTTCGGCGCCAGTCCGCCCACGACCGGCTGCACCGCGGCGGGCGCGCCGGTATGCGCAGCCAGAAGACGCGTGGCGAGCAGATCCGTCAGTTGCTGCCTGAACAGCGAATCCAGGGTCGCATTGCTTTCCAGAACGTCCGCCGCGCTCAGCAGCAATCGGGACGTGATGGGATCTGGATGCGCCGTTCGTTCCAGAAGATCGATCGGGTTGGGGGCGTGGGCTTCGTCGGCCACGCGCGCGAGCGTTCCGTGCGGAAGATAGAGTTGAACGACATCGACGGGTTTAGGGATATCCCATCGTGAGCTCGATGCCTCGGGAATGATGATCACGACACCCGGACGAAACGTTCCGGCCGCGACAAATCGCCCGGAGCGCCGCTCCACGCGCTGCACCGCGCCGTTGTACGCCATGATGACGTGGTGGGTCATGGGCTCGACGACGTCGTGCAAGGGATCATGCTTCCAGTGCGCGATCCCGCCGCCGGAGGAGTCCAGGGCCATGCGGAACGGCTCGGTCCCGAGCACCCGCGCCATTTCCGCATCGGCGGGGCGCCGGTCGGCCCCGGGCGGAGCGGCCCGGCGCGCCTCTGAAGCCGTCGCCGGCTCCGCGTGCGAAAGTTGGTGCAAGACAGCCTTGGTCATGGACATGGGCTCGCTTGAGAGGCGTGATGATGGTCGCGACGAAGCGCCGCGCGCGTTATGTGCGAAGGCCGGCCAGCCAATCCTCGAAACGGATGGCGCCGAGCCGCGGATCGTCGCCGGGCGTAAGCGAGCGGTCGTCCAGCTCCGCTCCGAAATAGCGGCCGTGGATATCGGCGACCACCTTGCGCGGGTCTCCGGTCGCGGCGAGGTATTTCCGGCCGAATTCGTCGAGGCTCAGCCGCTCCGGGCCGGCGAGTTCGATCATGCCGTTGACGGGATCGGCAAGCGCGACGTCGGCGAGCGCGGCGGCGACATCGTCCGAGGCCACCGGCTGAAACAGCGCGGGCGACAGCCGGGCGATCGGTCCATCGGATGACGCATCGACGATGCCGCCGACGAACTCGAAAAACTGGGTGGCGCGCAGGATGGTATGGGGAATTGCCGAACGCCGGATCAGGTTCTCCTGCGCCAGCTTGGCGCGGAAATATCCGCATTCCGGAAGGCGATCGGTGCCGACGACGGACAGCGCGACATGGTGCCGTACTTTGGCGGTAGTCTCGGCAGCGAGAAGATTGTGGCCCGAAGCTTCGAAGAATGTCAAAGCCGCGCGATCTTCAAACGAAGGCGAGTTTGCGACATCGACGACGACTTCGGCGCCTGATAAGACCCTGTCCAAGCCTTCGCCCGTGATGGTGTTGACTCCCGTGCTGGGGGCTGCCTGGATCACTTCGTGGCCGTTCTGGCGAAGCTTGCTCGCAAGCTTCGTTCCGATGAGACCCGTACCGCCTATGACTACAATCTTCATGACTTTCCCTCGATTTTGGAGGCCATCCGCGGCCCTGCTCCTGAAAGCGAGGCCAAAATGCGCTTGTGCAGGCCGGAAAGCCTTGTAGGCATGCTGGATTGCGGTTGAATTTTCCTTGGATTTTTGTCCAACCGGAGCGCGGAAGTGCAGTTTTCATTCGAAAATTATTGCCTCGACGCCGATCGGCGCGAGCTCTCATGCGGCTCGGAACTCGTCGCCATCGGCCCGCAAGTCTTCGATCTGCTGCTCTATCTGGTTCAGAACCGAAACCGGGTCGTGACACGCGACGACGTGCTGCAGGCCGTCTGGGATGGCCGGATCGTCTCGGAGTCGACATTGACGAGCCACGTCAACGCGGTGCGCAAGGCGATCGGAGATACCGGCAAGGAACAGCGGCTGATCCGGACCGTTTCGCGCAAGGGCCTGCGCTTTGTCGGCGAGGTCCGGGAGGATGTGCCGTCCGGGCGCGCGGCCGCTGCAGCGCCGGACACCGCCGCCGAAACGTCCGGAGGGATGCTGGCGCTGCCGGATTCGCCTTCCATAGCGGTGATGCCGTTTCGAAACCTCAGCGGCGACGCCGGGCAGGACTATTTTGCCGACGGGGTGGTGGAAGACATCATCACGGCCCTGTCGCGCATCCGTTGGCTGTTCGTGATCGCTCGCAGTTCGAGCTTCACCTACAAGGGCCGGACGGTCGACGAGAAGCAGGTCGGGCGCGAACTCGGCGTGCGCTATGTCGTCGAAGGCAGCGTGCGCCGCTCCGAAAGCCGGGTCCGCATCACCGGACAGCTCGTGGACGCCACGACCGGCACCCATCTTTGGGCCGAGAGATTTGAAGGGACACTCGACGACATTTTCGAACTCCAGGATCAGATCGCAACCAGCATCGTTGGCGCGATCGCCTCCCAGCTCGAGCGCGCGGAAATCCAGCGCGCCCGGCGGAAGCCGACCGGCAATCTCAGTGCGTACGACCACTATCTGCGCGCCATGCCGTACGTGCATCGTGGAACGCGGGAAGCTATCGACGAGGCATTGCCTTTGTTTCACAAATCCATCGCGCTCGATCCGGAGTTTGCCTCGGCCCATGCCATGGCGGCTTGGTGTCATTGCTGGCGCAAAATCAACGGCTGGATAGCCGATCAGCCGCGGGAGTTCGCCGACGGCATCCGCCTGGCCCGTCTCGCAGTAGAATTGGGCAAGGACGACGCCGTCGCGCTGACAAGAGCCGGGCACACGCTGGCCCATCTTGCCGGCGACGTGGATGGCGCCATCGCACTGCTCGACAAGGCGCTGGTGCTCAACCCGAACCTGGCGGCGGCCTGGTTCCTGGGTGGCTTCCTCAGGGCGGAGCGCGGCGATCCCGAGACCGCAATCGTATTCTTTGCCCGCGCCATGCGTTTCAGCCCGCTGGATCCCGAGATGTTCCGAATGCAGGCCGGCATGGCCATGGCGCATCTGTTTGCCGGGCGTTTCGACCTGGCTTTGTCCTGGGCCGAACAATCCTTCCAGCAACTGCCGAGCTTCACGTTCGTGGTCGTCGTCATCGCCGCATGCCATGCGCTTGCCGGGCGAATGGAGCAGGCGCGAGATGCAGCGGACCATTTGCGCAAGCTCGATCCCGCGTTTCGAATTTCCAAGCTTGATGGCTGGATACCGATCCGGCGGCCAGAGCATCGCGCCAGTCTTGCGAACGGCTTGCGGCTGGCCGGCTTGCCCGAATGAGGGGCACGTCGGGGCGCCCTCGAGGCACCCGTTGTCGTCCAAACCGCATGAACTGATTTTTCCAAGGCGACAGCTTTAAGCAACATGTCGCGTTGGTGCGGCGAAATGCCCAAAGTTGGGGCCAGACCGGAAGTCAGCGAGTGGACCAACCGACGCGATTGATGCCGAGCGGACATACGGCCTGCACGCGGCGTGCCGCGTCTTACCACCAGCCCCGTTGCGGCTGATAATAGGGCTGGCCGACGCGCGGACGCGGATTGCCGGTCTGGAAGTTCCGACTGGGCTGGAAAAGCGACCCGAAGCCGTCGTCCCAGAAGTTGCCGCCGGCAACGGCGACATCGGCCGTCGGCCGGCGCGTCACAAAGCCGCCCTGGGGCTGGTTGTTCAGCACCGCGACGAACTCGGTGCGATAGTTGGTCTCGCCGCTCAAGGGCTCGTCCGAGACGACGATCGAGGATCGCGGCACCGCGGTCGGCGCGATGCGATCGAGCACATCCTGGGGGATGGTGATGCGGTCGAGCGCGTCCCTGGCGTCGTCGCCGTTGTCGATCGTGACCGCGGTCCAGCGCAGGCCCGCATCGTTGCGCGCCACGGCCGTGAACACATGCGTGCCGATCCGCTGGTCGGGATTGCGGATCGTGACCGGGACCTCAATGGTCGCGTCGAACACTTCGCCCCCGTCCGGCCACGGCTTATGCGTATTGCGCCGCACGTAAAGCTTCTGCGTCGCGCGGCTGATGAAGACTGAGACTGGCTCCAGCGCGAGCTTCGCCTCGTTCGCCGCCTTGGCGGTGTCGATCCTCCTCCTGTCGGCCGCCTTGGCGGCGTCCTTGGCGGCGGCGGCTGCAGCGAGCTTCGGTTTCGCGTCGGCCTTGGCGGTGTCGAGCTGGGTCCCCAGATCCGCGGACCTGGCGGCGGCCTTCTGCTTGAGATCCTCGGCCCGCGCCTTGGCCTGGTCCGTCCTTGCCGCGGCGAGCGCCTTGTCGGCGTAGGCGAGTTCGGCGTCGGCGCGCCTCTTGAGTCCCTCCAGCTTGCGCAGCGACGAGGTCAGCGACGCCGTCTCGCGCGGCGCTGTCGCGGCGGCTTTCTTCGCCTCGACGGCCGTCCTGGCAGCCTCGGCGGCTTCGCGGGCGAGCGCCTCGGCCCTGGCCGGCGCGGCCGCGATGGCTTCCCGGTTCGGCACGAGCAGCGCCGGATGGGAGAACTCGACCGGCTCGGCGTTATCAGGCGAGATGATCACGCGCATCCCGATCCAGGTCTTTTCGAACAGCTTCTCGGCAAAGCCATAGGGCATCCGCACGCAGCCATGCGACGCCGCATACCCGGGCAGCGGCCCGCCGTGCAGCGCGACGCCGTTCCAGGTGATGCGCTGCATGTTCGGCATCCAGGCATCGTCATAGAGGGTCGAGTGGTGGTCCTTGTCCTTCTCGAGGACGGCGAAGACGCCGGCGGGCGTCTCGCGTCCCGCGATGCCGGTCGACACCGGTGCGCGCAGGATCCAGCCGTCGGCGTCATAGAAAGTGACCTGCTGGCTCTTGATCGACACGATCGCCATGATCGGCTCGCCTGCATCGCGCGGCGCTGTCGCCTCGGTGGGTGGCGCGGGGCGCGGCTGTCTTGCCGCGGCGTCGCCGGCCAGCGCCGTCAGGGCGGCCATCGCCGCGAGCGCCACAATGACGGGAGATCGCCGATGCCGCATTGCACCGGTGGACTGCGCCGTCGTCGATCGATTTACCATGCCATGCCCCGGTTGAAATCCTGTCCGCGCTTGCGCCGATCGGGTGTCAGATCGCGATTTCCGGATTGACTAACCGCCGCCACCATCCACGCCGCGATGGCAAATCTTTCATATACGACAGGCCGGGCAGGAGGAAGGCCGGCTCGCGGCTGAAATTGGCACCGAAGGGTTTGCGCGGCAAAAACGAGTACCAACGCTTTCGAGATTGGCCTCGATGCGGACATGCCAAAATAGACAGAAGTCTGCCCTAGTCCAGCAACGGCTCAATATGCTTTGATGCGTCGGGCAGGAACTGAGACGCATGGGTGTACCTCATGTACATATTCATTCGAAAGTTCACCAAGGTTCGTTCTGTTGCGGATGCTGCCCGCCGC
>JBAUUA010000630.1:0-1575 GCA_049582465.1 Bradyrhizobium sp.
GATGAAGACGACCCTGAGCATCAGCGTCCTGTTCGCCGACACGTTCACGGGGATCGTCGATCAGCTGCAATCACTATCGCCCGATTCGCCGTTTGAACCGGACCACTGTCCGGCGTGCGCGAGCCGCGACAACTACCTGCGCCGCAACGCCGAGCACCTGGTCGATTTGGTGGCCACGAGCCCGGGCGACCGGGCGGAGTTCGAGGGTTCTCCCGGGCTGTGCTTTCCCCATTTCGGGCTCGCGTGGAAGCTCGCGCGTACGCGGGGCGATCGCGAGCTGCTGTTAGGCGTGCAGCGCAACGCCTGCGGTTCGCTGCTGGACGAGTTGCGCGAGCACGTTCGAAAGCACGACGACAAGTTCCGCCACGAGCCGAAGGGCGCCGAACAGCACTCGTGGCAGCGAGCGATCCTGCTCACCAGCGGCTGGCCGCCGCCGCTGCAGTCCGCCGGCGAGCCGGAGCACGACCGATGAGGGTGAAAGTGCGGGCAGTAATCGTGCGCGACGGCAAGCTGGTGGTTTCTCGCGAGCGCCGTCGAGGCGTCGAGCATGTCCTGCTTCCGGGCGGACGCGTCCAGGATGGCGAGTCGATCACCGACGCGCTGGTGCGCGAGGTGGCCGAGGAGACCGGGCTTGACGTCGTCCCGGAGCGGCTCTTGTACGTGGCCGAGGTCGTGGGCAGCTACGGGGCGCACGACCTGAATCTTGTTTGGCTGGCCGAACCCGAGGATCCCGCAGGCGTCATCGACGACGACGCGCTGGTGGCGTTCGACTCGCCGCTCGCCCAGTCGATCATGCCCCCGATCGTCGAGCAGATTGCCGCCGACGCGAAGGGCGCCTGGCCTGAAGAGCCGAGATGGCTCGGGAACGTTCGCCGCCGCGCCCGGCGTTGAAAGCCGTTCGCCGACAGGCTTGAGTCATTGCCGTTGGCTGGCCGCGTTGTGCCGCCGCGGGGCCCACAGGGGCCGGTCATCCACGGAGCCGCTCACACGAGCCGGGGGGCGATCAGCAGCAGCGCAACGAACGCGAGCAACAGGTACAGCAGATACAACCCCAGCGGTCCGGCCTGAATGTTGCGGACGTAGTCGGCGACGCGCAGGAAAGCACCGGTGATCGGTCGGTATAGCCACGCGGGATCGAAGATCCGGGGTTCGGCGCGCATCATGCTGAGGCGTTCGGGGAAACGCTGATCGCCGATGCTGCGCAACTGCGTTCGGACCCGGTAGACCACGTTGAAGATGACCCGGACCATGTTGGCGTAGCCGATCGCGGTGTACTGCGCGCGCCGGCCGGAGACCGCTACCCCGGATGCCCATACGGGCGCTGTGCGCGCGCGGCGGTGGCTCAGCAGATATCGGAGCCCCGCGGCCGCGAGGCCAAATCCGGTGAGGGTCAGGAACAGCACCGTCGGGCTGATGCTGGCGAACTTGGGGTAGCCGGGCTCGATCAACCAGCCAGGCTGGCTGATGTGGCCGATGGCGGCGCTGCCACCGATCGGCGCCATTCCCTGTTCGAACACCTTGACGACCCACGGCGCGGCGACGCCGATCGCCAGCGACGCCGCGGCGAGGATGCCC
>JBAUUA010000631.1:0-3947 GCA_049582465.1 Bradyrhizobium sp.
GCACGCCGATTTTGGCGTCCGGATGCTCCTTCAGGATGTACTGGCCGTAGATGCGGCCCTCGACGAAGTAGGAGGGATTGAAGCCCATCGTCCACGGGAAGTTCCTCGGGTCGGTGAACTTGGAGGCGCCGGTGGCGGCGAACAGCTGCGGCACCTTCTTGCCGTTGAGGTATTTCAGCACGGCGGCGTTCGGCGCAGTGCCGATGATCTGGAACGTCAGCAGCACCTCGTCGCCCTCGACCAGCTTGCGCACCTGCTCCACCGTCTTCGGCGGGCTGTAGGCGTCGTCGTACTGGATCAGATCGATCTTGCGGCCGTTCACGCCGCCCTGATCGTTGATCATTTTCATGTAGGCGGCCTGCGCCTTGCCGACCGTGGCATAGGCCGAGGCCGGTCCTGAAAACGGCACCGTCTGGCCCACCCTGATTTCGGTATCGGTGGCGCCGGCGTCGTATTTCTTCTGCGCAGCGGCGGAGGAGACCGACAGCGCGACGGCGATCGCGGACGCCGCTGTCAGGTTGAAAAATTCATGCCTCATTGTGTTCTGTCCTCGTGCATGTTGATGCGGAATTGCTATTCGCCCTTGAGGCCGGCCTCGTGGATCAGCTCGCCCCATTTGCGGGTCTCGTCGTCGATGAAGGCGCCGAACTCGGCGGCGGTGCCGCCATGCGCTTCCAGTCCCTGGACCAGGAGCTTCTGCTTCACCTCGGGATCGGCCAGCGCGCGGCCGATCTCCGCCTGCAGCCGATCGGTGATCGCGGCCGGCACGGCGGCCGGCGCCATGAAGCCGTACCAGCCGGAAGCGACCACCTTGGCAAAGCCCTGCTCGCGCAAGGTCGGGGCCTGCGGATAGATGGCGCTGCGCTCGGCGGACGCCACGCCGAGCACGCGCAGCTTGCCGCTCTCGATATAGGGCAAGGCCGTGCTGATCGCGGTCAACGTGGCATCGACGCGGCCGGCCAGAAGCTCGGTATAGGCCTGGGCGTCGCCGCGGAAGGGAATGTTGAGGCCCTTGACGCCGGCGTCCCGGAACAACAGCTCGGCCGCCAGATGCGGCTGCGAGCCCACGCCCGGAGAAGCAAAGGTGAGTCCGTCAGGCCGCGACTTGCCGTAGGCGATCAGCTCGGCCAGGTTCTTGAAGCTCGCCTCGGCGTTGACGATCAGGAAGATCGGCGCCAGCACGGCCATCGCCACCGGCTGCAGGTCCTTGCGCTCGTAGGTCAGTTTGCCGAACAGCGCTTCCGCGGTCGCATAGGGCGCCGCCGCGTAGAGGAAGGTGTAGCCGTCGCTCGCGGCATGCGCGACGAACTCGTTGGCGAGGCGGGTGCCCGCGCCCGGCCGGTTCTCGACGATGAACGGCTGGCCGAGACGATTGCCGAGATACTCGGCAAGGATCCGCAGCGAGATGTCGTTGGCCCCGCCGGCCCCGTAGGGCGATATCATCCGGACATAGCGCGTGGGCCAATCGCCCTGCGCGAAAGCGGGCAAGGCCGAGCCTGCGGCAAGACCGGCGGCGATGGAGCCCAGCAGGTTTCGGCGCGTCAGCTGCAATCGCGCAACCGCAGATCGGTTTGATGCCACCATGGCTTTCCTCCCTTGTTTTTGTTTCTCGTTGTTGCAAGCCCGCGCCGCTTTGCGGACGCGCGCCGATATCCCGCTCAGCCGTCCATGGCGACGGGTTTAACGAATCATTTCGTGACCTTCTTTTTCTGTTGTTGCCGAGGCTCGATCGCCGGCTCGGCTTCGTTGACGAGCGAGCGGATGCTGGCGGCAAGCGCGCTGATGCGCGGTCCGATCTCGGCTTCGAGCTGCCCGGGCTGCAATCGAAAGGCGGGAATGCCGCAATTGATCGAGAAGGTCTGCTTCAGGCTTCGCGCGTGAAACAGGGGAGCGGCGACCGCATGGATGGACGCCATGTATTCGCCGAAGCAGGTGCAGAAGCCCCGTTCCGCGCATTGCCTGACACCGTCGCGGTACTTGTCGGCATAGGCGGACCACGAATCGGCGCCGTCGGCCTTCATCCGCGCTTCCAGCAGCGCCGCTTCGGTCGCGGGCAGGATCGCCGCCGCCGCGCGCCCCATCGCCGTCAGGATGACGGGAATCGGCAGGCCGATGTCGGGGGTGTGCGGTCCGACGTCGCCCGATCGCGCCGACTCGACGTAGATCATCGCGGTGCCGTCGAGCAGGCCGATCGACACCGTCCCGCGCACGCTCTGTGCGAGTTCCTGCATCAACGGCCGCGCGACCTGGCGGAATTTCATGCTGGCGAGCAGCGGACGGACCATGCGCAAGGCGCGGGCGCCGAGGCGGTATTTGGCAAGGTCCTGGTCGTAGCGGAGGTAACCGAGCTCCGCGAGCGTGTGCGTCAGCCGCGCCACCGTCGGCCGCGGAATCCCCGTGCGCGCCGACAGCTCCATGTTGCCGAGCATGGGCGCATCGGCATCGAAGGCCTCGAGCACCACCAGCCCCTTGGCAAGCGTGGTCGCAAACGCCGCGTCACCCGCGCTTTCCGCGAGCACCGATTCTGCGGTCGGGGAGGGAATGAAGGCCGGCTGGCGCTGGAGGGCGGGGTTCATGCCCGTTTTACTGGACCAGTTTTGACCGACTGTCCAATAAATTCCAAGTTTTGCCGTATACTGTTCATTATGTGGACAGCCCATGCCGCCGGTAAGCCATTGATCGTTCCTGTCCGGCCAGCATTCGCCGCGCCGAAACATGGAAAATCTTCACGCCCGGATTCGCGTCGTGCGATCCCAGAAAACGCGCGGTCTATTCGAAAGAACATCCGGAGGTGGAAGGCTAGACCACGTCTGTAGCCGCCGGCTCCCGACCATTTGCTCGGCAGAGAGTGAGGTCGAGCCCTCACGGAGGTGTCGTCGAATGCCCGGGCCCTCTTCACCGTCGCAGCCCCCGATCGGATCGCTGGCGCTCATCGCCGCCATTGTCGCCGCCGGCGCCGGTGTGTTCGCCTACACGGCCGGATGGCTGTCTCCCGGTCGCCTGACGCCGACGAAACTGGTCGATGCCCTGGCGCCTCCCGGCGGTCCGGCGCTCGGCCACCGGCGCAATCATGCCAAGGGCATCTGCTTCACCGGCGTGTTCGAATCCAACGGCAACGGCGCGGAACTCTCGCGCGCCCAGGTGTTTTCGCGCGCGCAATATCCGGTGCTCGGCCGCTTCAATCTCGGCACGCCCGATCCGAACGAGCCGGACGCGAAAGTGCGGGTGCGCGGCATGGGCCTGCAGATCTCGACCCCGGACGGCGAGGTGTGGCGAAGCGCCATGATCGATCTTCCGTTCTTTCCGGTGGCGACGCCGCAAGCATTTTACCAGTTGCTGCGCGCGTCGGGCAGCAAGGATCCGGAAGCGATGAAGACCGTTGCCGCCGCGCATCCGGAACTCGCCGCGTTCGACGCGTGGGCCAAGAGCGCGCCGTGGACGGCGAGCTACGCGGAGGAGGCTTACCACAGCCTCAACAGCTTCCTCTTCGTCGACAATGCCGGCGCGGAGCACGCGGTGCGATGGTCGCTGTTGCCATCGGCGCAAGTCGTGCCTATCAGCGACGACGATCTCGCCAAGCTCGGCCCCAATCATCTCGAGCAGGATATCGTCGATCGCGTCGCCAAGGCGCCGCAGCGCTGGACCATGGCCGTGACGATCGCCAATCCGGGCGACCCGACGGCCGACCCGAGCAAGCTATGGCCGGAGGGACGCCGCACCGTCGAGGTCGGGACGCTGGTGGTGCGGCAGATCGAAGCCGAACGCGACGGCCCGTGCCGCGATATCAACTTCGACCCCACCATCCTCCCTAACGGCATCGAGGTATCGGACGATCCTTTCCCGGCCGCGCGGTCATCCGTGTACGCGAAGTCGTACGACCTGCGGACGTCGGAAGTGAAGGACTATCCCTATCGCCAGCAAACCGCAGCGGGTGAAAAGCCATGACC